>CAIZNF010000722.1 GCA_903934275.1 uncultured Nitrosomonadales bacterium | reverse complement strand
GTGACTAGACCTTGCACAAAAGCATCGCTTTTGTGCTTATCAAATGGCAATCAGATAACAGACAGACGCTCAAGCGTGTCCGGGTAACGCTCAACCATACGAATCAAAATTGCAGCTTGGGCATTCGGACTGGCTCGGCCTTGTTCCCAGTTTTCCAGTGTGCGTTCGTTAGTGCGCAAGTACCTGGCGAATACGGTTCGCGACAAGTGCAGCTTTTCCCGCAGACTGAGCAACTCTTCCGGAGTGATGGTCGGCGCTGGTTTCTTTTCCACCACATGCTGGCGCAAAGTGATTTTGCACTCGCGTGCAGATTCGAGTGCGGTGAATCCCTCTTTCAGCTCATTGAACAAGTTGCGTTTCATTTAATTCTCCTTGCGTCTAATTCCTGCTTGAGCAGTTCCTTCAGCGTTTTGCGTTGTGCGGCGGTCAGGTCATCCATCTCGTCTTTGTTGTACACGGTGTACAACCAGAATTGCTTGCCGGACAGCCACCAGTAATAAATCACGCGAAGCCCACCCCGCTTACCTTTACCTCGTTTTTCATCGGCAAAGCGTACCTTGCGCAATCCGCCCGTGCCTTCAATCATGTCGCCAGCTTCCGGGTTCTTCATCAACATCTGCTGAAACTCACGAAAACCCTCGTCGTTCAGATAACTCTGCCGATGCCGCTCGAATGGAAGTAATTCAATGAAGGTGGCTTTCATCAGTTAATCATACGCAAGTTGCGTATGTTATGTCAAGGGGCTGGGCAGCCTCTTCCAATATGAAATGAGTCTAAGGGGTTGTTTGGGTTTATTGCGTAAGTTTTAAAAAAACGAGTCATGCATTGCCTCGGAGTGAGCATTAGCGTTAGCCGCCTATACGTTGGCCAGCGCCCGTTCGATCTTCGCGTCGGCCTCGCGTGCCAGCTCCGTGAGTCCGGCATCGCCAAGTATTTGCATCATCGCGGTAGGTTTGGCGAATTCCAGCGAAATCCGTCCCGGTGCAATCTCGCGGATTACCGCATTGCACGGCAGCAGGCTCGCCACATCGCTGTTCGCGGTGTAAGCCTCATAAGCCAGATTCGGGTTGCATGCGCCGAGAATCACCGTCGGAATGATTTCTTTGCCGATTTTTTCTTTGATCTTGCCGTGCATATCGATGCGCGTGAGGATGCCGAAGCCCTCTGCACCCAACGCCTTGGTTGCGCGTTCGATGGCATGGTCAACAGTGTCGGAAATTTCGCGTTTGAAATTGATGGTGGTCATGGTGTTTCTCCTCATGGTGGTATGGAATAGGGTAGAGTGCGCCGTTGCGTGGAACGCAACTTACATGGGCTACTGTGCTTTGTTGCGTATTATGGCAGATTGCTCGATTTTATCGAATATCGTCTGCGCCGAATCAGGCGCGAGGCAATCCAACTCAATGTTGTCTGGCATCGAGCGTAGCCAGGTGAGCTGGCGTTTCGCCAATTGCCGCGTCGCGGCGAGTCCGGTTTCCAGCAGTTGTGCTTCACTGATTCCGCCTTCAATGAATTGCCATGCCTGGCGGTAGCCGACACAACGCATTGAGGGCAAATTGGGGTGCAGCGAATATTTTTTGCATAGCGCACGCAGCTCATCCACCAGGCCGAGTTCGAGCATGGCCTTGAAGCGGGTGGCGATGCGGGCGTGGAGTTGGGCGCGATCAGAGGGGATCAGGGTGATGGGGATGATGCGGTAGGGTAGCTCATGCCGCGCTTGTTGCCTGAATAATACGGACATCGGCTGACCGGTGATGCGGAATATCTCCATGGCGCGCTGAATGCGTTGCGCATCGTTGGGCGCTAGGCGTGCGGCGGTTTCGGCATCAACCAGGGCGAGTTGCCGGTGCAGATATTTGATGCCGTGTCGCGCAATCTCGGCATCGAGTGTGGCGCGCACTGTGGGGTCGGCTGGCGGCAAAATGCTTAACCCTTCGCGCAACGCCTTGAAATACAGCATGGTGCCACCGACCAGCAGCGGAATTTTGTCGCGCCGGGTGATGTCTGCCATCAGGCGCAGCGCGTCATGGCGAAAGGCTGCGGCGGAATAGGCTTCGGTGGGGTCAATTATGTCGATCAGGTGGTGCGGCGCACGGGTGAGGGTGGCAATATCTGGCTTGGCGGTGCCAATGTCCATGTCGCGATACACCAGCGCCGAATCGACACTGATAAGCTCCACTGGCAGACGTTGTGCCAGCTCCACCGCAGCACTGGTTTTGCCGCTGGTGGTGGGGCCCATCAGAAAAATGGCAGGGGGTAATTGTCGGCTCATGGCCTAAGCGGTTTTGTATAATTAATCATGCAACATGTTGTTAATGCATAACAATAGGTAAGTAGTTGGTCGCTGGGTAGGTTGTATCCACCACGCTTGTTCTGGGTTTGTCGAAGTGGTCGGGTATAGCCCGACCTTGGTTCCGGTTCCTTTGACGTGAAACTCGCGCAACGATTCGTTTGCCCCCTCCGGTAGGGGGTTGGGGAGAGGAATTTTACATGGTTTCGCCGTGTTGAATTTATGGGCGCGAATGCAGTTAGAACTTGAAGCCGCCCATCTTTAAAAAACTCACACTTGAAAATATCCAAATGAGCCCCACCTGACTCGCCGTTGTTTGTGAACATGAGCATTCTTTTTTGAACTTAACTGAAGGGATTTGTATGACTGATAATATTGCCGCTAATCGTGAAACGATGGGGTTTCAAACGGAAGTTAAGCAGCTTCTGCAATTGATGATCCATTCGTTGTATTCCAACCGCGAAATCTTCCTGCGCGAACTGGTATCCAACGCATCGGATGCTTGCGACAAATTGCGCTTCGAGGCGCTGCACAATGCCACGCTGTTCGAAAACGATTCAGTTTTAAAAATCCGTATCAGCTACAACAAGGATGCCAGGACATTGACGATCAGCGACAACGGTGTCGGGATGAGCCGCGATGAGGTTATCAGCAACCTGGGTACGATTGCGAAATCGGGCACCCAGGAATTCTTTGCCAAAATGAGCGGGGATCAGCAGAAAGACGCGAACCTGATCGGACAGTTTGGCGTTGGCTTCTATTCCGCATTTATCGTCGCGGATAAGGTCGTGGTCACCACGCGCCGTGCCGGAGAAAAAACCGATCAGGGTGTGAGTTGGGAATCGGATGGCGGCGGGGAATTCTCCATCGAGATGCTGGATAAGCCTGCGCGCGGTACGGATATTACCTTGCACTTGCGCGCAGATCAGGATGATTTGCTCAGCGGCTCAAAAATTCGCTCCATTATCCATAAATATTCGGATCACATCGTCCAGCCCATCGTGATGAAGAAAGAAGAGTGGAAGGAAGGCAAGCAGGAAATCACCATTGAGGATGAAACGGTCAATCAGGCTTCCGCGCTATGGGCGCGCTCCAAGAGCGAAGTTTCCGAAGACGAGTACAAGGCGTTCTACAAGCATGTCGGGCACGATTACGAAGACCCCCTGGCATGGACGCATGCCCGTGTGGAAGGGCATCAGGAATACACGCAACTGCTTTACATACCCGCGCGCGCCCCGTTCGACATGTGGAACCGGGAGGCACGTCACGGCATCAAGCTGTACGTGCGCCGCGTGTTTATCATGGACGATGCCGAACAATTGTTGCCGTCTTACCTGCGCTTCGTGCGCGGCGTGGTTGATTCCAGCGATTTGCCGCTCAACGTGTCGCGCGAAATTCTGCAAGAGTCGAAAGACATCGAAGCGATTCGTGCCGGTTGCACCAAGAAAGTGCTCGGTCTGCTCGAAGATATGGCGGCAAATGACCAGGAGAAATATACCAAGTTCTGGGGCGAATTCGGCTTGGTGTTGAAAGAGGGAGCAGGGGAGGACTCTGCCAACAGAGAAAAGATCGCCGCCTTGTTGCGTTTCGCTTCGACCCATGCGGATACCGATGCGGAAACCGTATCATTGGCCGATTACATCGGGCGCATGAAGGAGGGGCAGGACAAGATTTATTACATCACCGCCGAAACTTTCAATGCGGCAAAGAACAGCCCGCATTTGGAAGTGTTCCGCAAAAAAGGCATCGAAGTGCTACTGCTTTCCGAGCGCGTGGACGAATGGGTGGTGGGTTATCTGAACGAGTTCGACGGCAAATCGCTGGCCTCCGTGGCTAAAGGCGGGCTTGATCTGGGCAAGCTGGAGGATGAAGCCGAGAAGCAGGAGCAGGAAAAACAGGCCAGTGACCACAAGGGCTTGACCGAAAAAATAAAAGCAAGTCTCGCGGAACGCGTCAAGGAAGTCCGGGTGACTCACCGCCTGACCGATTCACCCGCCTGCCTGGTGGCCGACGAACATGATATTGGCGGAAACATGGCGCGTATGCTCAAGGCCGCCGGACAGAAGATGCCCGCTACTAGCCCTATTCTGGAGATCAATCCGAATCATCCGGTGGTAATGCGTTTGAAGGAAGAAGAAAAGCACTTCGACGATTGGGCTGCGGTGCTGTTCGATCAGGCACTGTTGGCAGAAGGTGGGCAACTGGACGATCCTGCTGGTTTCGTCAAGCGGGTTAATCACTTGATGCTCGAAATGCGTGCGGGTTGAATGGTCAATGGGGTTAACGGTCGCTTTGGTTAACTTCTGATTTTCCGCAGTGCCCACGAAAAACATAATCCACAGATGACGCAGATTAACGCAGATTAACGCAGATTTTCATGCAGCTATCAATGATTACAGCATCACCCAAAATGTGAATACGCTAAACGGGGCAATTCTTTGTTTAATCTGCGGACAACTGCTTTTGGTAGGGTAATGAAGATGTGCAGGTTATCAATTACCACAAGGCTTCGAGCCTGCATCGCGCATTACTCCTAAACTTCGGTGCGCCACGCCTTTAACATAAACGACTTGTTTTTAATCTGCGCGAATCTGCGTAATCTGCGGACAACTGTTTTTTTTCAGGCTGAATCAAACTATCGGGTACAACCCGACCGGATTGCTCTGCTTTGAGAATGAGATAACACCAAACCTATAGCGTGGCAATTACCGGGTGCAGGCCGTGTTTTTCCAACAACTGGCGCACTCTCTCTACTTTGTCACGCTCCGTGTACGGCCCAACGCACACGCGAACTTTGCCACCTATTTTTTTTGCATAAGCCTTGAAGCCCCATTTTTTCAATTTGTCCAGCTTCTGCTTTGCGGTAGCGGCGTTGGAATACGTACCGACCTGCGCAACATATTTTTCAACAATGTCTGGTTTGGCTTGTTTTTTGGGTTCCTGGCTGTCGAGTTTCGGAGTATTTAATTCTGATGCAACTGTTTCCGGTTGCTTATTGAAAGCCGGATCAGTGTCGGTGGAGCGAGGCGAGTCAACAGCTTTTGCCTCAACCGCAATATTGCCATACAAGGTGATCAACAGGCTGTTCCCATCGATGCTAGTTTTATAGGGAAGCATCCGATTAAGATTAACCGCTAAACGTGTGCGTCCGATAGTTTGGATAATATTGGTGTTGATGATATTGGTGTTGCGCAAGACCCCTTCGGGGTAATCTTGAACCGACTTACCCAAACCGCTCGTGGTACTGTGGAAATCGAGAATGATACGTGGCGGGGCATCGGTAGTGAATCCAGTCGGTAAGTTGTCCAACGGTTTCGCCATTTTGACCTTGATGACCGTTTCCCCGTTACCGGTGTTGCTGACATTCAGCGCGGTGATGCTATTTTTCACGTCGGCCAGTTTTATTACATCTTCGGCAGATTCACGAAGATCATTCGACCAGTTGTCGTCGCCCATAACCCGTGTGATCGCGACTAAGGCATCAGCAATATCGTTTTTGTTCCATCCTAGCCTATTCAACAAATCCAGGGCAATGGCATCGGCCTCATGTAATTGATCGAGTTTGTAGCTCTCCATGACCACATGTGAACCGACAAACGATGCAACCGAAGCCGCCGCCGTAGTCGATGCAGTCGTTGCGGCTGTCTGCGCCAAAATAGCGGAAGCGCCAAAAAGACCGGAAACTGGTATAAACACTGAACCCAGTATTGAAAATAAAATACTAGTCGCCGCATTTTCGTCGTGGCAGAGGCCGATTACAAACCCCATCTCGCGAGCGAGCAAGAAGGCCAATGCTTCTTCGCTAAGGTGCAGTTTTTGCACCCCCCTGAAAACCACTACCGAACCGGCTGCGCTGGAGGTGCTCCCAGGAATATTTTTTTCGGCAATAGTAAATTGAAATTTACCGATTCGATCAGTCAGGTCAGGGTGGGCTTCATAAGCCGATTGCACCAGACGCGTGCCGAGCCGCAAAATGCTCTGATCGAAAGCGCGATCAAGCTCACACTCCTCAATACAATGTGAATCGGTATTGGTTTCTGTGACAAGGGATAATTGCATACGCATCTCGGAATAAGCAGAGCTTACCAAGGGTGGCGCGGTCATTTGCACACGGCCACTGGGCGACGATGCACAAGCGCCAAGCGTCATGCTGGCAATCGCAATACAACAGATGCGGACAGTGCGGATAATGATAGATTCGCCTTCCAAAAATCCGGAGACCCGGAGAATTGACCCGCTGAAGGATGAACCTGTTAAGCGGGTTATGTCAAGCTGAAACAATGAGATTGAAGCAATGAGTTGCGCGCATTTAGATGTACCCGAATTTGATTCAGGCAATCCATTTGGCCCGTCATTCCCGCGAGGGGTGCCTCTACGACCAGGGTGGGGGAAACGGGCATGGCAGATTTCATCATCACAGGCGACGTTTCTGCCATGCTCATTAGGAGAATTGGACCAATTCCCCATCCCGATTAAAGGCAAGAAATTTCTTGATGCTGCCCGTATTAATCGATTTGATCATTAGTTTAAAAAGTTCTTCTGTTTCTTCGCTGCTTGGCGCGATTCCGGATTTCCCCGACATACAAGCCACAAATACGATATCCCAGCTCATTCCAGTCTGACGAGATTCCTCAACTAAATCGGCAAATTCTCCCAACTCGCTTGCCAGTTTATCGACGCACATCATTGGCGTTAGAGTTCCGCCCTTCCTGGCCTTGAACTGTTCTTCCTGGCTCTTGGTATGGTCACCTGGCAATTCGGCACTCGTAAATACAAATAGCAGGCGCTGCGGCTCATCCTGCTTATTTGCGGTCTTCAATAAATCTTCATAACTTGATATGTTCACAGCGTGCAGGCCTTTCAAAAACAAACAGTAAATTATTAACGGAAATTCTTAACATAAATGTGTAATAAAACCTGACAGCATGGGTTTATTTT
>CAIZNF010000721.1 GCA_903934275.1 uncultured Nitrosomonadales bacterium | reverse complement strand
TACCTACCTTTTGGGTGATATGTAATCATTGATAACTGCATGAAAATCTGCGTTAATCTGCGTAATCTGCGGATTGAACTGCCGTTTCTAGGATCAATGGATTATTTAGATTTTTAAATGGAATTAATCAGCAAAATGATGGTTGAAATATACCCGAATGACTAATTTCCCGCTATCAAAATCCTGGCTGGGCGTGCGGCTTCATTCCCGGTCTCCACGCCATTAGCAGCATCCCCAGCAGCGCCATAGCTGCGCTGCACGAATACAGCACGCTGGCACCGTAGTGCTGCCAGATTGGGCCGCTGGCCAACCCGCCCAGCATCCCGCCCGCGCCATAAGTGAGGCTGCCGAACAATGCCTGGCCTTTTGATTGGTGTCGCCCCTGAAAAAACTCATGCACCAGCCCAACCGAAGCCGCGTGATACGCGCCAAAGGTGGCGGCATGCAGCACTTGCGCGATGAGCAGCAGCAACAGCCAGTCCACCCCCCAGCCGATCAGCATGAAGCGCAGTACGGCCAGCGAAAAACTGACAACCAGAATGTGTATAAAACCATAGCGCCGCACCAGCCACGGCATCAGGAAGAATACGCCGATCTCGCAGATCACACCGAGCGCCCACAACCCGCCTACCGCGCTCTTGGCGTAGCCGTGCTCGACCAGATAGATGGAAAAAAATGTGTAGTAAGGCCCGTGTGCGACGGACATCAGAAAGCATGCGCCGAATAACGCCAGCACACGCGGCTGTAGCACGATGTTCCGTATTGACTGGCTGTCGGTATGGTGCGCAAGCACTTCGGTGGGCGGGATCTGGCGCGAGAAAATCAGGATGCCAATTTCACACACTACACCAGCCCACAGCAGCCAGGCTATGGCAATATAGTCGAAAGCGTAGCCCAGCCCCACCACAGAAACGATGAAGCCGACTGAGCCCCACGAGCGGATGCGCCCGTAATGGGCTGTGTTCTTGCCGAGGTACGTGAGCGTAGTCGCCTCCACCAGCGGCATCGAAGCACTCCAGAAAAAACTCATCAACCCCAGCACCAGCAACATACCCCAGAAGCTCGTGGTGGCAAACACACCGAGGTAGCACACCGCGCTCAATGTCGCTGCGATCTGTACCACCAATAACCGCTTGCCGGTATGGTCGGCCAGCCAGCCCCACAGATTCGGCGCGATCATACGCATCACCGGCTGCACCGACATCAGAATAGATATCTCTATCGCATCGAAATGGATGGATTTGAGATACAGGCTCCAATAGGGCGCGAACATCCCTATGAAGGCGTAATAGAAAAAATAGAATCCGGCGATACGCCAGTGGTAGTTTTTGTTGGTGTGCATGACGGTATGGCTTACAAACGGCATGCATTATCTCATGCAGTAAATTTTTTTTACTCCCGCCCTTGAAAACTGAAACTTTGCCCCAATTAAAGCGCGAGTCGAAAATATGGAGAGCGTCATGGAACAAAACGAAACCAACTCGCAAATAGAGCAGCAAACTGCTCATGCAGATGCCGAACCCGCTACAACAAACGCGACCGAAGTCATGCCAAGCCTGGAGGAGATGCTCAAGGAAGCAGAGCGCAAGGGGCAGGAGCATTATGATGCGTGGATGTATGCCAAAGCCGAGGGCGAGAATATTCGCCGCCGCGCGGCTGACGACATCAGCAAGGCGCAGAAATTTGCCGTGGAGCGTTTTTCCAACGAGATGCTGGCGGTTAAGGACAGCCTGGAAGCTGGACTGGTAGTAAAAACAGAGAATATCGAAAGCTTCAAGAGCGGTATGGAGCTGACGCTCAAGCAACTGTCTGGCGTATTCGAAAAATTCAACATCAGCGAGATCAACCCAGTCGGTGAGAAGCTGGATCCGCACAAACACCAGGCAATCGGTATGCTGGACAGCGATCAGCCCGCCAACACCGTGGTCAGCGTGATGCAGAAGGGTTATACGCTGAATGATCGCGTGTTGCGCCCGGCGCTGGTGATGGTGGCGAAAGGTAAGGAATGAAGCTTATAGCCGGTAGCTTGTAGCGGGTAGCCAACCCGGTTTTGCTACCAGCCACCAGCTACTGGCTAAAGACTTGAAATAGGCAACATCACCCCCAGATAGAGCGGCGAAGCAGCGACAGCATTCAATTATTACGTATTCAACTGAAAGGAAAAGCATCATGGGAAAAATTATCGGTATCGACTTGGGCACGACCAACTCTTGCGTGGCCATTATGGAAAACGGCAAGACCAAGGTGATCGAGAACGCGGAAGGCACGCGCACCACGCCGTCTATCATCGCCTACATGGAAGATGGCGAAGTGCTGGTCGGCGCACCAGCCAAGCGCCAGGCAGTGACCAACCCGAAGAACACGCTGTATGGCGTGAAACGCCTGATCGGTCGCCGCTTTGAGGAGCCGATGGTGCAGAAGGACATCAAGATGGTGCCCTACGACATCGTCAAGGCGAAGAACGGCGATGCCTGGATCAAGGTGCGCAACAGGGAAATTTCCGCACCGGAAATTTCCGCAGAAGTGTTGATGAAGATGAAAAAGACCGCCGAAGATTATCTGGGCGAACCGGTCACCGAGGCCGTCATCACCGTACCTGCCTACTTCAACGATTCGCAACGCCAGGCCACCAAAGATGCAGGGCGCATTGCGGGGCTGGAAGTGAAGCGCATCATCAACGAACCCACCGCAGCCGCACTGGCTTTCGGCATGGACAAGCAGGAAGGCGACCGCAAAATTGCGGTTTATGATCTGGGCGGCGGCACGTTTGACATCTCCATCATCGATATCGCGGAAATCGACGGCGAGCACCAGTTCGAAGTGATGTCCACCAACGGTGACACTTTCCTTGGCGGCGAAGACTTCGATATGCGCGTGATTGAACATCTGGTGGACGAGTTCAAGAAGGAAAGCGGCATCGACCTGAAGAAGGATATGCTCGCCCTGCAACGCTTGAAGGACGCGGCGGAAAAAGCAAAAATCGAGCTATCCAGCGCGCAGCAGACCGAAGTGAATCTGCCATACATCACGGCGGATGCCAGCGGCCCGAAACATCTCGCGGTAAAGATCACGCGCGCCAAGCTGGAAAGTCTGGTGGATGACCTGATCGCTCGCACCATTGAGCCGTGCAAGATCGCGATGAAGGATGCGGGCGTTTCCGCCTCGGACATCGCCGACGTGATTCTGGTTGGCGGCCAGACCCGTATGCCAATGGTGCAGGAACGTGTTAAGGCATTTTTCGGCAAGGAGCCGCGCAAGGACGTGAACCCGGACGAGGCTGTGGCCGTGGGCGCGGCGATTCAAGGTGGCGTGCTGCAGGGCGAAGTGAAGGACGTGCTGCTGCTGGACGTGACCCCGCTGTCGCTGGGCATTGAAACCATGGGCGGCGTGATGACCAAGCTGATCAAGAAGAACACTACGATTCCGACCAAGGCATCGCAGGTATTCTCCACCGCCGAAGACAACCAGAACGCGGTGACCATCCATGTGCTGCAAGGCGAGCGCGAAGTGTCTTCCGGCAACAAGAGCCTCGGACAATTTAATCTGACCGACATACCGCCCGCACAGCGCGGCATGCCGCAGATCGAAGTGACCTTCGATATCGACGCAAACGGCATTCTGCACGTCAGCGCGAAGGATAAGGCAACCGGCAAGGAAAATAAAATCAAGATACAGGCCAGCTCCGGCTTGAGCGAGGCGGAAATTCAGCGCATGGTGAATGATGCAGAAATTCATGCCGAAGACGACCGCAAGGCGCTGGAGCTGGTGACTGCGCGCAATCAACTGGATTCGTTGATTCACTCGACGCAGAAATCCATGAAGGAATACGGCGAACAACTGACAGCGGATGAAAAAGCTGCCATTGAAACCGCCTTGAAAGAAGGTGAAGAAGCGGTGAAAGGTGACGACAAGGAAGCCATCGAAGCCAAGTCTGGAGCACTGGCGACTGCCGCACAAAAACTGGGCGAGAAGATGTACGCCGCTGAACAGGCCAAAACACAAGGCGCGGAAGGCTGCGGAAGCTGCGAGCCGGGCGAGCAATGTGCCGACCACAAAAAAGATGAAGGCGATGTGGTGGATGCAGAGTTCACTGAAGTTAAGGATAAAAAATAAGAAGCCTGTAGCGGGTAGCCTGTAGCTGATAGCAAACAACTGCTATTGGCTACAAGCTGCTGGCTACGAGCTACGAGCTCCCTATGTCTAAAAAAGACTACTACGAAGTCCTCGGCATCAACCGCGATGCCTCGGACGAAGAAATTAAAAAAGCTTATCGCAAGCTGGCGATGAAGCATCACCCCGACCGCAACCCGGACAACCCGAAGGCTGAGGAACACTTCAAGGAGGCCAAGGAGGCCTACGAGATGCTGAGCGACGGGCAAAAGCGCGCAGCTTATGACCAGTACGGGCATGCCGCGTTTGAATCCGGCGGAATGGGTGGCGGTAGCGCGGGTGGTGCAGGCGCGGCGGGATTCGATTTCTCCGATATTTTCGGCGACATTTTCGGTGGTGGGCGAGGTGGCGGTGGGCGCAGCAATGTGCATCGCGGCGCAGACTTGCGCTACAACATGGAAGTCACGTTGGAGCAGGCTGCGCGCGGCACCGAGACGCAGATTCGCGTGCCAACCATGGCGGAATGCGAGACCTGCAAAGGCACTGGTGCCAAACCCGGCACCAACCCAACCTCTTGCACCACTTGTGGCGGGCATGGTCAAGTGCGTATGCAGCAGGGGTTTTTCTCTATCCAGCAAGCCTGCCCACGCTGTCATGGCACCGGCAAAATGATCGCCTCTCCATGCAAGGATTGCAACGGCGGCGGGCGTATCAAAAAGCACAAGACGCTGTCGGTAAAAATTCCGGCCGGCGTGGATAACGATGATCGCATCCGCCTGTCAGGCGAGGGCGAAAATGGCGTTAACGGTGGCCCTCCAGGCGATTTGTACGTAGTGATCCACACCAAGCCGCACGCGGTGTTCCAGCGCGACCACAACGACCTGCATTGCGAAATGCCGATCAGCTTCAGCACCGCCGCGCTGGGTGGTGAAATCGAAATTCCCACGCTGGACAGCGTGGCGCATATAAAGATTCCAGCCGAAACACAAAGCGGAAAAATTTTCCGTCTGCGCGGCAAAGGCATCAAGGGTGTGCGCAGTTCTAGCCACGGCGATTTGCATTGCCACGTCATAGTGGAAACGCCGGTAAACCTGACAGAACGGCAAAAGGAATTGCTACGCGAACTTGAAGCGATCAATGCGACCAACAGTGGGCACCACAATCCGCGCGCCAAATCATGGATGGATAAAGTGAAGGATTTTTTTGGGACGTAGGCTTGAAGGAAACCTCCATAACTCCAAGCTTTGTCGCAATACTGCGTTGTCCAATAAACTTTATTGTCTATTCCATTTCTCCCTCAAATGGAAAGAATTTTGTAGGTCGGGCTGTGCCCGACAGCTTGGTCCGGCAGGCATAGCCCGCCCTACGAAAATGCACTCTTAATTTAGAAATGGAATTCAGTAGTGTCCGGTTAAATGAAGTAGCAAATCGCTGAAAGCCATGATTGGTAAAGTATTCGGAGCGATGAAGGGTGTCTCCGATTTGAATTTTGAATTCTTAGTCAGTTGGAATTTTCCCCATTACCGTTCAAATCTTGGCTAACTTCATGAAGCATGACTCAATATTGAGGTATCGCTCTGCACTTTGTTACCGATGTTATCGGTATCGGTTTTTGAGGAAATCGTTATTTTGTGCGTCTTGCAGCCAGATATCACCAAAAACATATGGATACGTGTTGGCAACCCAATGAATTTTATCCCGCTCATTGTTGAATGATGCGTGACAGCGAGCAACTACATGGATAGTTGGCACGCTGGCAACATGAATTTATGGTCACCTGAAAAAGTTCTTTGGGTATCCCTGCTGGCACTGACCTGCTACTCGCCACTCAAATACTCACTGAAAGAGAGTGGTTATTGGCTGTTCACTCCGACATCTCTTTGCATTGCGGTTGTTCGCCAAGAGCTGTCCCCGACGCAAGCCATTCAAAATTAAAACTAGTTGTGTAACTATTATCACAGACTGCGGTGCAGATTATTTCTATATTGCTCACCACAATATCTACTCAGCTGGCGATATTGGCATTCCTAGAATCATTACACTAATCCAACATTAAGGAGTATTTCATGAAGACACTATTTATGGCTGTAGCGGCACTAATCACCCCGTTTATTACTACGCTTGCCAATGCTGGAGACGACGCTATTTTAGGCGAAGCACGCAAAGTGGCAACAACGCTGCCGCCCAAACTTCTTGCTGCATTGCAGGAAGAAATAAGCAAATCAGGCCCTGAAGGTGCAATCTCAATCTGCAAGGACATGGCTCCGAAGATGGCTGGCGAAATATCTCTACAGACGGGGTGGAAGATCAAACGAGTTAGTCTCAAAACGCGCAATGATACCCGCGCGAATCCGGATGCATGGGAAAAAACAGCTCTCGAAGATTTCGACAAGCGAGCCGCTGCGGGCGAGCCTCCTGCCCAACTTGAAAAAGGTGAGAATGTCGGTAATGAATACCGTTTTGTAAAAGCGTTGCCGGTTCAGCAACTTTGTCTCAGCTGCCACGGCCCCGCAGAACAACTCAGCCCCGCTGTCAAATCCGCGCTCAGCCTGCAATACCCCAATGATCGTGCCATAGGTTACTCGGTAGGTCAGATTCGCGGTGCAATCAGTGTACGCAAGCCGCTCCAATCAATGAGTAATTGATCGCCTGTCAGAACGAGAGACGCATGGGGAGTATCTTCGTGCTGTATGGCTGATTAATGCATCGGAAAGTAGAGAGAGTTTCAATCAAATTTAAGGAGGGTAGTTCATGACAGCTGAACGTATTGTTCGCATAGTCGCAGGGTTTTTCATCCTGTTTTCAGTGTCGCTGGGGGTGGAAGGTAGCCCGTTATTTGTGAGCAAAAACTTTTTATGGTTTACGGTTTTTGTTGGCCTAAACCTGTTTCAGAGCGGGTTTACCAATATCTGCCCGCTCAGCAGTATCCTGACAAAATTTGGTATTAAGGAAGGCTCCTGCCAAAGGTAAGGCCGCTTATTTGTGAGTACCTGAAGTTAGGCTTGTGGTGTTGAGTGTCCGGTTATGGAGCTGATCTGCTACCTGTCACTCAATACACCTCAAGAAAACGGTCATTGGCGCTTCACCCCGACATCTCTCCGCATTGCGGTCTTTTGCCAAAGTCAGTTCACGACACATATATATCAATACCAGCCGAGGTAATGGGCAACACCGCAACCAACAACCGCCACAAACAAACCGATTAACACAAGCCCCAAAGGTTTTTCAAACCATTGCACCTCGGCCATTTGGTGATCGGCGATATGGGTATCGTGCCCAATCTTTGTAGCTTTAATTTCGTCTCGGTTGTCGATTATCGCCTCGCTGATAATTTACATATTTCCGGTGATATTGGTGTTTGTAGGTTTCGTACGGAGAGTAATTTTTATGAGTGATGCGGTATATGCCGTGCTTTATGTGAGCCCCTTGCAGGTCATGCTTTAACCCGGCTTATCGGGTTGAACACAACCTGCAATGCAGCTCTAACCGACGGCATGGGTTGCGGCGGCGAGCAACACCGCGTTTGATTTACGCACCCCTGCGCGTCACGATTTACAGTTTTTCCGCCAGCACCTTTTCCAGTTTGATTTGATCCACTGTAAAACCGCGGATGCCTTCGGCAAGTTTCTCTGTAGCCATGGCATCTTCATTCATTTCCCAGCGATATTCGGCTTCGGTTATCCGTGCCGGGCGCGGTTTGGATGCACCTGGGTCAGTCAGGCGGCGTACCAGCTGGCCTTGTGTGGCATCCAGCTCTTTTAGCAAGGATGGGGCAATGGTCAGACGGTCACATCCGGCCAGCTCCAGGATTTCGCCCATACTGCGGAATGATGCGCCCATGACGATGGTCTTGTAGCCGCGCTCCTTGTAGTACGCATAAATTTGTTGCACCGATATTACGCCGGGATCCTCCGCAGCAGGAAAGTCACGGCCACTTTTGGCCTTGTGCCAATCGAGAATACGTCCGACAAACGGGGAAATCAGCGTTGCGCCCGCCTCGGCGCAGGCGCGCGCCTGAGCAAAACCAAACATCAGGGTGAGGTTGCAGTTGACACCTTCGCGCTCAAGAATTTCTGCTGCTTGGATGCCTTCCCAAGTGGAGGCGATTTTGATCAACACGCGGCTGTTGTTCGCGCCCGCCTCGTTATACAGCCCGATCAGTTTGCGTGCTTTGCGCAGGGTGGCCTCGGTGTCGAAGGAAAGTCTGGCATCCACTTCGGTTGAAATGCGTCCCGGTACGTATTTGAGCACCTCCACTCCGACACTCACTGCCAGCTTATCCATAGCGTCGCGCACTTGCTGCACGCGGTCGGTGCTTTGCGACTTGGCCCAGGCGAGGGCATCGGCGATGAGCGGGATGTATTCCGGCAGTGTTGCAGCCTTGAGCAGCAAGGACGGGTTGGTCGTCGCATCCTGCGGCTGATGATGGTGAATAGCTTCGATGTCGCCCGTATCCGCCACGATGGTGGTCATGGATTTTAGTTGTTCCAGCATACTTGCCATATTGCCTCCTTAAAGTTGGTTTGTTATAGGAAACCTCTATAAATCCAAACCCCGTCACGATACTGCGTTGCTCATAAAAAATTACTCCTAACATATCATGCATATGCGTCGTCGCAATTTTTTATTCGCGCCTTGTCTCGCTTATAACCAGCCACTTAGTTGGCGTTGTTTGACAACTTAGTGGAATGGCTAGTTAGTTCATCAGGATTTTGAATTTATAGAGGCCCCCTACAGATCAAATAACCGCTATTACAATCGTCCCATCTTCGGTAACTCACCCACCAGCGGCGCAACATAATCCAACCACGCCTGTGTGACATCGTTACCCGCCACGTTGATGTACTCGCCCTTCATCTCGGTAGCTACACGCGCCACGGACGATAGCGGCGTGATGAAGCATTCGCTGGAATACGGCCTGCTGCTCAACCGCCGAATCGCCACTGAGCCTGGCTGCCCGGTACTGGCCGCGTGGTTCACCGCAAAGTCACCGACCTCGCGCGCTTCTTTGGCATCCACCGGAGAAATGATGGAGGGAAAGGAGCGCTGTAAATAGCCAAAAGTGTCGGCGCGTACCCGTACTTTTTGTCCGGTAAAGGCTTCTTTCACCAAGGCGGCCAGTGTATCACCCAGCGCACCCGAGCCGGAGAGCTGGATATTGCCGTGTGAGTCGCGCTCGCCGCTGGTCGAGATCGGATTGCCGTCTTTGTCGGAAACCCCCTCGGAAGCGGCGATCACGCAGCGACCGTATTTCGCTACCGCATCGCGCACGTCCTGCTTGAATTTTTCCACATCGAACACGCGCTCTGGCAGGTATATCAGATGCGGGCCATCGCCTTCCACCTGGCGCGCCAAGGCGGACGCAGCAGTCAAGAATCCGGCACTGCGGCCCATCACCACGTTGACCTTGATGCCCTGCAACGCACGGTTGTCGCGGTCGTCGCCCATAAAGGCCAGTGCCACGAAACGCGCCGCCGAAGCGAATCCGGGGCAATGGTCGGTAACCTTCAGAACGTTGTCGATGGTTTTTGGAATGTGCATGGTGCAGAAATCGTAATTCGCTTCCTTCGCCATCTCGGCGATGATATGCGCGGTTTCGGCAGAATCGTTGCCGCCGATGTAGAAAAAATAGCCGATACCGTGCGCCTTGAGCACTTCAAATATCTCATGGCAATATTTCAGATCCGGCTTGTCGCGAGTGGATCCCAGCGCCGAAGACGGTGTATTGGCGACCATTTCGATGTTATGGCTGGTCTCCTGGGTGAGGTCCAGGAAATCTTCGTTGATGATGCCCG
>CAIZNF010000720.1 GCA_903934275.1 uncultured Nitrosomonadales bacterium | reverse complement strand
CATAATCAACCTACAAAAAGTAGTTGTCCGCAGATTACGCAGATTTCCACAGATTAAACAAAGAATTGCCCCGTTTAGCGTACCCACCTTTTGGGTGATGTTGCCATCACTGATAACGACATCAAAATCTGCGTTAATCTGTGTAATCTGCGGATCGAACTGCCGTTTCTAGGATCAACCAAACAACTCCACATCGCCTTCCATCTTGGCGTAGTGCAAGCGTGTCACATATTCGGATTCGCGGCTGATAATCGTGTCGTTATGCACTTGTTTCAGCTTCTTCACCCTGACCAAGCCGGTACTGGGAAAGAAATATACTTTACGCGGATAAATGTCGAGCAAATCCTGCGCGACGATAGGAATTTTCTCCGTCATGAGAAATTTATGCACAAACTCCGCATTGCGCTCGCCGACATTGGCGACGGTAAAACCGCGCAACACCGCGCCGCCACCAAATACTTTTGCTTCAAGATTATTTCGGTTGGCGCCCATTTTCAGCAACTGATTAATCAATATTTCCATGGCGTAGGTGCCATAGCGCGCCGATTCGCCCATCGGATTGTTTTGATCCTGCCCGCCATCGGGCAGCATAAAATGATTCAAGCCTCCGATCCCGCTTACCTTGTCGCGTATGCAGGCACTCACACAGGAACCTAGCACCGTCACCAGCAACATATCGCGTGTTGTTGTGTAATATTCACCGGGCAATATTTTGGCAGCTTCGGAATTATGTTGGCGGTCAAAATACAAATTGGGTGCCAGTGCTTCTTCATAGCCATGATTAACCATGCGGGGCGTTCCCATTCTGCGGTGCTGCGCCCTTTTTCCGCGCCACACAAGTTAGCCGCGCCGGCAAGTCCATCGAATTATTTTTTCGTCGCATGGTTAATGCCGTGGGTTTTATGTTTTGCCAATTCATACACCGTCTTGCCGCGCAAACTGAACACATGCCCGGCATTATGAAAGCTCTCGGAATGGCCGGCGAACAACAAACCGTCCGGATGCAAGAGTGGCGCAAACCGTTCCAATATCTTGAGCTGCGTCGGCTTGTCAAAATAGATCATCACATTGCGGCAAAAAATCGCATCCAATGGGCCGCGTATATGCCAATCAGCATCAAGCAGATTCACCTGACGGTAAGTAATCATCGCACGCAACTCCGGCCTCACCCGCACAAAGCCTGCCTGCGCGCCCGTGCCTCTGAGGAAAAAACGCTTCACCACGGCATCGGAAAGTTTCTCGACGCGCTCAAGCGGATAAACGCCCGCTTCCGCCTTGGCGAGCACATTGGTGTCCAGGTCAGTGGCGACGATGGTGACGGGCGGCGTAAAGCTGTTGAAAGCATCTATCATGGTCATCGCTATGGTGTAAGGTTCCTCGCCGGTCGAAGCCGCCGAACACCACAATGAAATAGGATGTTTCCCTTTTTGTTTCAGAACATGCTCGGCCAATAACGGAAAATGGTGCGGCTCACGAAAAAACGAAGTCAGGTTGGTGGTGAGCGAATTTACAAATGCCTCCCATTCGGCCTCGTTGTTGCTCTCCAGCAACGCCAAATAATCCTCAAAATTATTGATCCCAGTCGCCCGCAAGCGGCGTGCCAAGCGGCTGTACACCATATCCTGCTTGGACGGATTGAGCGAAATTCCCGCATGATCATAAATCATCTGGCGAACTTGCTCGAAATCCTTGGTCGTGAATACAAATTCGCGATCACGGCCAGCACTTGATTGAAGATTAGCGTTCATAACATCCTAAATAATTTTCTTCGTTGTCTCGCGTATTCACGATAATTTTGTTGGGCACGCTACGCTTTGCCCAACCTACGATACCTCTCATTCATCGTTCTTATGCTTCGAGTGGGAGCGATGAAAATCTCACCCCCCTCCCCAACGGGGGAGGGTTGGGGAGGGGGTGCTGCTGCTGAATCAAAACTCCTCCCACTCTCCATCACCACCCTGCGGCTTACCCTTTGGCTTGGCTTCAGGAGCTTTGCCCGAACCTGCTTTGGCAGCAGGTACAGCCTTGCGTGCCGGTGCTGCGTGATGTGCCGGAGCATGTGCAACCGGCGCAGACGCGCGGCGCGCGACTGCAGAGCTGCCAGACGAACTATCCACCTTGAAGGTCGCCACCGATGCCGACAGGTTCTGCGCCTGCTCCTCCATTGATTCGGCTGCGGCTGCGGCTTGTTCGACCAGCGCGGCGTTCTGCTGGGTGACTTCGTCCATCTGGGTGATGGCGGTGTTGACCTGCTCGATACCTTGGCTTTGTTCCTGCGACGCGGCAGTGATTTCAGACATGATGTCGGTCACGCGCTTGATCGCGGTAACGATCTCTTCCATGGTCTGTCCGGCTTGGGCGACCAGTTTGCTGCCGCCTTCGACTTTATCCACCGAGTCGCCGATCAGGGTTTTGATTTCCTTGGCGGCTGCGGCGGAACGTTGTGCGAGATTGCGCACTTCGCCTGCCACCACGGCAAAGCCCCTGCCCTGTTCCCCGGCTCTAGCGGCTTCCACCGCCGCATTCAGCGCGAGGATGTTGGTCTGGAAGGCGATGCCGTCGATCACGGAAATAATGTCCACAATCTTGCGCGACGATTCGTTGATCGAGCTCATCGTGGTAACCACTTGGCCGACCACCGCGCCGCCCTTGGAGGCGATGTCCGAGGCACCTATCGCGAGCTGGTTGGCCTGTTTGGCGTTCTCGGCATTTTGCTTCACCGTTGAAGTGAGTTCTTCCATGCTGCTGGCGGTTTCTTCCAGGCTGCTGGCCTGCTCTTCGGTGCGTTGCGACAGATCGTTATTGCCCGCCGCAATTTCTTTTGCAGCCGTGTTAATAAGGTCGGTGGCATCCTTTATCTGGCCGATAATTTCCTTGAGATTTTCCGCCGTCGTATTGGAGTCGTCCTTGAGCTTGCCGAAAGTGCCTGCATATTCGTTGGTGATTCTTTCTGTCAAGTCGCCATGCGACAGCGCACCTAACACACGCACCACTTCATTGAGGCCGGTTTCGCTGGTCTGCATGAGCTGATTGATGCCTTCACCCAATTGCTTGAAGAAACCTTCTTTGCCCTGCATGGCAATGCGTTTGGTAAAGTCGCCCAACACAGCGGCCTCCACAATGCCCGCGACCTCTTTCTCCACCGCCACTTCGGCGGTGCGATCCTGCCATTCGGCCACCGAGCCAAGGCGCTTACCCTGTTCGTTGATCACCGGGCTGGCGCTCACCACCATCGAACGCCCCCCCACTTCGAGCTTGGCGGTGTAGGTGCTATTCAAATTGGCGAGCAACTGTGCCTGATGCGGGGGTGACTTATGAAAACTGTCGATATTGGTGCCCACCAGCTTGGCAACAGTGAAACTCGGCAACTGCTTGCGGATATCCGCTTCGGCTCCGCTAAGAATTTTTACCACCGATTTGTTGACGTAGATAATATTGCGTTCACTGTCGGCGATCATCACCCCGGTGCTGACATTATCCAGCCCGATCTTGATACGCAGATTTTCATCGGCCACCTTGCGCTCCGCCGTGATGCGGTCGAGCAGTTGCTGCTGCATATTTTTCAAGGCCGACATTAGGCTGGTTGAGTCGCTTTGTTTGACCTCAATGGCGTTGTCCAGCTTGCCCGATGCGATACTCAGCGCGATCTGCGCGGCATGATCCGGCTCGCCGCCAAGCTGGCGCAGCAATACGCGGATCATAAATATGGCAAACACCAGCGTTATCAGCAATGCCGCCACTGAAACCAGAATATAGAAAGACATCAGGGCTTGCGCCTGCCCTTTGAGCTGCCCCGTGGTTGTCAGCAAGTCGCCGGATAATTTATCCTCCACCTCTTTGAGCAGATTGATTTTCTCGGTCGCCATCTTGAACCAGTGGCCGCTATCGAGCCCCAAGCTCTTTTCATTGGCTTTTTCTATTGCGGTTTTCTTGATGGCCGCCACTTCATCCACCGATGCTCCGCTGACTTTGTTTTTATAAAACTCTTTTTGCCCGTCAAGCGCGTAAGTGGTAAAAACTTTTATGTAACTTTCCTGTGCGGCAGAAGTTAACAGGAATCGCGCAAAAACCCCCGGCGCAAATTGGTCGGCCGCCAAGGCTCCGGTGAGTATTGCGCGCTCTTGCCCGGAGCGTTCCTTGGCCTGCAACAAAGCCGCGTAAGCGGAGGCCAGCCGCGCTACCTGGCTGTTGCTGCTGAGTATCGAGGTTTGATTCGGGATATCGAGAAATTTGCCGATGGTTTTGGTGTAGTAGCCGAGCGCTTCGGGAGCCGGAATACTTTGTGCGGTGACTGCGCTGCGCTTGGCACCAATTTCACCGGCATCGCGCAGCACCTCGTCCAGAGAATTTTTCAGGGAAGAGCCAAACCCGCTTGCGTCAAAAGTGGCTAATGTTTGCTTTAGCGCCTCGATTTTTTTGTCAGTTTCGGTGCGCTGCACCGGTAGCTCGCTGGCAAATTTAACCCCATTGCTGCCCAAAAAGCCAGCCGTCATACCGCGCTCTTTTTGCAGCTCGTGAGCCAGTCCGCCAATTTTTACCGACAATCCAACCAGCGATTCCAGTTTGCCCATTTCGCGCGAAATGGCAGCTTTTTCGAGGGTGCTGCTGATTGAAAAATACAAAAGTCCCAATAAGGGGATAAGAACAATCAACACTAATTTTGTTCTCATGCTGAGACTGCTGAATGATGGCATTTTATTTCTTTCTTTAACGTGAAACAACATCGGTTGTTG
>CAIZNF010000719.1 GCA_903934275.1 uncultured Nitrosomonadales bacterium | reverse complement strand
CAATAGGTGGGTCGGCAGCTCAGTATTGCTTGTTGTTTAATCGGCGAAAATCTGTGTAATCTGCGGACAACTGCTTTTTCTAGGTTAAATCAGGCAGTTACCCAGCTCACAAAGCGAACAACTGATTATATATTTTAGGCGGTCGCCGGGTTGTTTTTTGACACGATGTAGTTTAACAAAGCGTGCCAGCGGTCTATCTGAGGCAACGGCTCCGCACTCTTTTTTACATGCGCCAATACTTGCCTGATATTGGAGATTAACGAGATCAAACTCTTGCATGCTGCATGCATTGCGGTCAAATATAACGTGCTCTGTCCGGCGCGTTTGGCGGCACAACCTATACCAGCACAACATATGCGTAGGCTTGGGTCGCTTCGTCCTTTAGCCATATCTCCAGCTGGTTCTCGACCTTGCGTGTCAAGGCTATATCTACCCACAGCACGGAGAGGATGCGGATCAACTAATATAAAATGCCGATGTCGCCATGTATCGCGCCAAAAAAACGGACGCAACACTTATCGGCTCTACGGCGAGGAGATGGCAGAGCATGTTGGCGGCTAATTTCACAGCCGCCCAGCAAAACCATAAACGGCTACTTTTGATTGCACTCGCTCCCCACCGCTTTACACCTTACCGCTTACCGCTTTACAAGAGGCATAAAGCTCGGCATCATGCCAGTCAATATCGGACGGTGACTCAGGGAAAACACTATGGCTGTCGCACAACAAACTCAAAAAGCAAAAGAAAATGCCTATGCTTGGGAAGGCAAGGACAAGACCGGCAAACGGGTTAAAGGCGAGATGCGCGCACCCGGAGAGGCCAACGTGTCCGCCAATTTGCGCCGTCAAGGCATCGTTGACATAAAAGTAAAGCGTGCGCGCCGCAGCACGCAGGCCGTCACCGAGAAAGATATCACGCTGTTTACACGCCAACTAGCCACCATGATGAAATCCGGCGTGCCGCTGCTGCAATGCTTCGACATCGTGGGCAAAGGGCACAGCAACCCTTCTGTTGCACGCCTGCTGATGGATATCAAAACCGATGTGGAAACCGGCAGCAGCTTGCAACAAGCCTTTAAAAAGTATCCGCTGTATTTCGATGAGCTATTTTGCAACCTGATCGGCGCCGGCGAATCGGCGGGTATTCTGGACAGCCTGCTGGATCGTTTGGCCACTTACAAGGAAAAAATCCAGGCCATCAAGAGCAAGATCAAATCGGCGTTGTTCTACCCGATTTCCATTATTGTTGTGGCGTTTGTCATTACCGCCGTCATCATGATTTTTGTTATCCCCGCATTCGAAGAGCTGTTCTCCAGCTTTGGCGCAGATTTACCCGCGCCAACATTGGTCGTCATGGCTATTTCAAAAGTTTTCGTGGCTTACTGGTGGTTAATTTTTGGCGGAATCGGCGGCACTTTTTACACCTTCTTCTATTTCTGGAAGCGCAGCAAAAAAATGCAAGGTGTCATGGATCGGCTACTGCTGAAAATGCCCGTTTTTGGCCACCTGATACGCATAGCCAGTATCGCGCGCTGGGCGCGCACCCTTGCCACCATGTTCGCGGCCGGTGTACCTTTGGTAGAGGCCTTTGATTCGGTTGCGGGGGCGGCGGGGAACGCCGTTTATTTTGATGCCACCAAGGCCATTCAGCGCGAAGTTACCACGGGGTCAAACATGACCGTCGCCATGCAAAATACCGAAGTATTTCCGAGCATGGTGTTGCAGATGGTGGCAATCGGCGAAGAGGCCGGTTCACTGGATTCCATGCTGAGCAAAGTTGCTGACTTTTACGAAGCGGAAGTGGATGATGCCGTAGAGGCGCTGGCCAGCCTGATGGAACCTATCATCATGGCGGTGCTTGGCGTGCTCATCGGCGGCATGGTGATCGCGATGTACCTGCCGATCTTCAAAATGGGTCAGGTGGTTTGATGATGATAGATAACGGAAAGTGGGAGGCGGGAAGCGTGAAAACCAGAATCAACTTCCCCACCCCTCACTGCGTCCTTTCCACTTTCCACTTCACACTCCCCTCTCCCCACCCGAACCAATGAGTTCCCTGGAAATCCTGCAAGCGGTCCCCGCCGCCTTCATCGGCCTATGTCTGTTTCTGGGGCTAATGGTCGGTAGTTTTCTCAATGTGGTGATCCATCGTTTGCCGAAAATGATGGAGTCCGGCTGGAAGCGGCAGTGCGCCGAGCTGCACGGCGATGAGCCTGCACCACACACGGCTTACAATCTCATCAGCCCGCGTTCGGCATGCCCACATTGCAATCACGCCATCGGTGCGTTGGAAAACATTCCCATCATCAGCTATCTGCTGTTGCGCGGCAAATGCAAGGGTTGTGGCGCGGCTATTTCGCCGCGCTATCCGATCATCGAGGCGACCAGCGGCATCCTGTGCGCCTATGCTGCGTGGCACTTCGGTTTCGGGATCGCGGCGGCTGGCGCATTGCTGCTTGTGTGGGCATTGCTGGCGCTCACAGCAATCGATTTCGATACGCAATTGCTGCCGGATGACATCACATTGCCGCTACTCTGGCTCGGCTTGCTGCTCAACACGTTCGGCGTATTCACCAGCTTGAACAGCGCGGTACTGGGCGCAATGTTTGGCTATCTCGCGCTGTGGGGCGTGTACTGGCTGTTCAAACTCGCCACCGGCAAGGAAGGCATGGGTTATGGCGATTTCAAACTGCTGGCCGCGTTGGGTGCATGGATGGGCTGGCAAATGCTACCGCTGATCATCATGCTATCCTCGATGGTAGGCGCGGTGGTCGGCATCACCCTGATTGTTGCGGCCAAGCATGGCCGTAGCGTCCCCATACCTTTCGGCCCCTATCTTGCCGGAGGCGGGCTGATTGCCTTGTTTTGGGGGAAAACGCTGACACAGGGCTACCTGCAATTGCTTGCCGCCCCATGACCCCCCTTTGATTTTTCGACCAAACTCAAAACAGGCCGCATCGACAAGCTCAGGACAAACATGATCCAGGACAAGTTGATTATCGGGCTCACCGGCGGAATCGGCAGCGGCAAAAGCACCGTTGCCGGGCTGTTCGCGGAACATGGTGCTGGCATCGTCGATACGGATGCCATCGCCCATCGTTTGACGCGAGCCGGTGGTGAAGCTATGGTGGCAATTCGCGCCACCTTCGGCAGCGGTTACATCACAGAAGACGGTGCATTGGATCGCGCAAAGATGCGTGGGCTGGTTTTTTCGGATGCCCCCGCCAAACAACGACTGGAACTGCTTCTTCACCCTCTGATACGCGAACAAGCCAAGGCGCAGTTGCAACAATTGGAAGCGAACCCCTACATTATGCTTGTCGTGCCGCTACTGCCGGAAAGTCCCGCATTCCGCCAAATGGTACAGCGTGTGCTGGTGGTGGATTGCGACGAAAATACCCAGATCGCACGCGTTGCCGGACGCAACAAAATGACCGAAGCGGAAGTACGCGCCATTATCGCCCGGCAGACCCCGCGTGCCGAACGTCTACAATTAGCAGATGATGTCATACACAATGATGCCGGACTAAATAGCTTGTCCGAACAGGTTGTAGCCCTGCATGAATGTTACTTGAACAAGCAAAACAACCATTGACCATATAACATAAAGGGGGCCTCTATAAAAGAAATACCCTGAATTAAGGCCAATTTATGCCCTTGATCCGTCTAACAGCCGATGACAGAATACGTAAACTGCTATGATATACCCCGCGCGCAAATAAAATTTATCCGCTAATGCAATCGTGATCGACTACGAGTTTCCTCTCAACGAAAAAGTACGCACTTTGTTGCGACTGGAGGATTTGTTTGCGCATGCGGAGTACTTTATTAAGCGCGATCAAGGGATGGATCACCATGCCGCGCTACTCACTCTGTTTGAGATTCTTGAAGTAATCAGCCGCGCCGACTTGAAATCCGAATTATTGCAAGAACTGGAACGCCAGAAGCGTACCCTTTTTGCGCTGCACAATAACCCCGAAATATCCGAACCCGCACTGGATGTTATTCTCACAGAGATTGATGAAACTTCCGCCAACCTGCTCGCCATGACAGGAAAAATAGGTCAACATCTGCGTGAAAACGAATGGTTGATGGGCATCAAACAACGCACCTGCATACCGGGCGGCGCATGTGAATTTGATTTACCTTCCTACCACTACTGGCAAGTACAGGATACCAGCTTGCGACGTGAGAATCTTCAGATGTGGCTGGCTCCGTTCCTGCCTGTACATTCCGGTTTGAAAATCGTACTGCGCCTGTTACGCGAAAGCGGCAAGGTTTTTCACTTCACAGCACACCGGGGAACTTTCCAGCAAATGCAGGGTGGGCGTATCGCGCAGATGCTGCGCGTCAGCTTGAGCCGTGATCTGGCTTGCATACCGGAAGTTGGTGCAAACAAGTACGCGATCAACATCCGCTTCATCGCCGCAAACTATGCGGCAAAATCAACCCTATTTGAACAGGACGTGCCTTTTGAGCTGACCTTTTGCAGCCTCCTCTCGTAATATCAGCCACTTCACAATGCAAAAAAAAGCACCGATTGTTGCCTGTCCGCATTGCGGCGCTGAACATAGATGGGACACCAACAACCGCTCCCGCCAGTTTTGCAGCGAACGCTGCAAGATGATCGATCTGGGCAAGTGGGCCAGCGAAGATTACCGCGTCGCCCAACCTGCGGACGAGCAGGAATTTACCGGGCAACCTTACCAAGCCTGACGTAGTAGCGATATCCCGTGTGCGCCATGCTGCCACGCGGTCTGCATATCGTCGCGTTTCAAACCGCCCAGCGCATACACCGGAATGGATGAGCCAGCCGCGATGGTCGCGAAGTTCTCCCATCCCAGATGCGGCGTGCCGGGATGCGATTGGGTAGGCAACACCGGACTCAGCAGCGCAAAGTCGCAACCCAACACCTCGGCACAGCGCAACTCTTCCGCACTGTGGCAAGAAGCCGCACACCAATCCACGCATGGCCGTTCGCGCAATTCGCCGAGTTGCGCGGCCATCAACTGCACACCGTCTGCCCCCACTTCCTGCACCAGCGCCACATCGCCGTTAATCAGCACCCGTGCGCCATGCGCGTGAGCCAGCGCCACCACACGCCGCGCCAATTCCCGCAACACGTCGCGCGCGAGGTTTTTCTCCCGCAATTGTATTAGCTGCAAACCAGCATCCAGCCTGGCTTCCAGCCTTGTGAGAAATAGCTCTATACCTAGTTCTGCGGCATTGCTGATAGCATACAGCGAAGGCAACTCCAGCGCGCGCAGAATCGGTGCGTTGGCGGGGAGAATAGGGGATACGCCAATCGGCTCTCTCTCCCGGTGGGTTGAGGAAAAGGTGAGAGTCTCCCACGCAAATTCCTGCCCCTCATGCGGATGCAATTCGCCGCTCCACTCCGTCACACGAAAAAAATTCAACCGCACCGTCGCGTGAGGATAAGTAAACACGCGGGTAATCCACGGATATGCGGTCTCGACCTCGATGCCCAGCTCCTCGCGCAGCTCGCGCACCAGCGCATGATAAGGCGTTTCACCCGCTTCGATCTTGCCGCCGGGGAATTCCCAATAGCCTGCCCAGATTTTATCGGCAGGGCGTTGGGCGAGAAGGAAAGAGCCATCGGGGCGTTGCAGGACGGCGGCGGAGACTTCGATGATTTTTTGTGCTGTCATAAGGGAGCTTCTATAAATTCAAAACCCCAAGCAGGGCAAATCGGAACCAAAAAAATGCCGCAGTAGGAGTGAGAATTTATAGCGGTTCCCATAAGGCAGGGTGCGTTCCATGCACCATGTATTCACCGACATGCGAGAAAAAGGGTTTGAACATGAACTACCCCTTCGACAACAACTTGAGCGCCTGCCGGATGCCGTCCGAAACATTGACATCCTTGGGCAACTGCTTCGCCGCCCAATCCGCCTCCTTCTCGTTGTAGCCCAACCCCAGCAACGCATTCAAAATATCGCTGCCGGACGAGGCGACCGCCGCGCTCTGCGCCGAACCTCCGCCGGTCACCGCAAATTTGCCCTGCAATTCCAGCAGCAGCCGCTCAGCGGTCTTCTTGCCCACGCCGGGAATCTTGGTCAGGCGGCCCGCCTCCTTGTTCGCCACCGCCACCGCCAAATCATTCAGGCTCAGGCCGGACAACACCGACAACGCCAGCTTCGGGCCAACCCCGCTGATCTTGAGCAACAGGCGAAACGCGACGCGCTCCTCGTTGCTCAAAAAACCGTACAGCAGATGCGCATCCTCGCGCACGATGAGCTGAGTGTGCAGCACCACCTTTTCATGCAGCACCGGCAGATTGTAAAAAGTGCTCATCGGCACATCCAGCTCGTAAGCCACCCCCTGCACATCCAGCAAAATCTGCGGCGGATTCTTCTCCAGCAATATTCCTGTCAAGCGACCTATCATTTCGGGATGTTCCTTGTGTCTTAAAGCAGCAGTAACGGGGAGTCTTGAAACTACGGTAACGCGCGTATTGTATTTGGGTTAAGCGATGCCGTGCAGCCTGTTTTTACCATAAATCAGGCGAGTCGTAACCAAACGTAGGTCGGGCTTTGCCCGACATGGTGTGATAGCCTACCCGGCTGAAACGCCAAGCTCTTTGCACAACTTATCCATCATCGCCCGCAACTCGCTGACCTCCGCTTCGAGTCTGGCGACGTTGGCCTTCAGCGCGGCAATTTCGCCCACCGTCACATCGCCCGATGGACTGGCGGGTGCGGCTCCGGCGGAAAACCGCTCCTCGATGACCGGCGCGCCGGAGAGCAGGTGCATCCAGCGGTTCTCGCGCGCGCCGGGCTGGCGCGGCAACTCCACCACCAGACCACCCGCCACGCGTTCGGCCAACTCGACCAGAAAACTCTCAACCGAAGAAATGTCCGCAAACTTGTGCAACCTCTCGCAATTGAGGCGCAGCTCCCCCGCCGTCTGCGGGCCGCGCAACATCAGCAACGCCAGCAACGCGGTGGACTGGGTTGGGATATGCAGCACCCGCTCGATGTTGTGCCCGTAACGCGATGCCCTGCCCCCGCTGGTTTCCACGATCAGCGACAACCCCCTCAGGCTATCCAGCGCCACCAGCACCTCCGATTCGGATGCCTCGATCACCGGATCGCGGCTGCTCTTCTGGTTGCAGCCGGAGACCAGCGAGTTCAGCGTAAGCGGATAAGAATCCGGCACCGTGCGCTGCTTCTCGGCAAGCACGCCAAGGACGCGGGTTTCAAGGAGGGAGAGAACGGGGAGCGTGGCAGACATCTATTTATCCTGGAAATGGTTTGGCGGATCGGGTTTTAACCCGACAATTGCGAAGATCAAACAACCACGTAGGGGCGCGATTCATCGCGCCCTGATCT
>CAIZNF010000718.1 GCA_903934275.1 uncultured Nitrosomonadales bacterium | reverse complement strand
GGTGCAATCCACCCAAGTTGCCGATGTGCATATTGAATACAAAAAGGCGGGTGCAATGAGCGAGGTAATAAACGATGCTCAGACGCTTGGTTTCCTGGGGCGCTTCTTCATGTCGGTATTGCCGTTTTAGTCTCTATATTGGCTAAGTTTTCGCGTGAGAGCTTGTTTGGTTTCGGCTCGTCCGGCTCAGGATTTTGGGGTTGAGTGGGCGGTGGATACGTGCTTTGTCCACGTGTCTAATCCATTTCTCGATCAATAGCAATATCGTAGGGCGGGCTATGCCCGCCGGATAAAGTTGTCGGGCACAGCCCGACCTACAAATTATCTTATCTTTGAATGAGAAATGGAATAATGGGTCATTTGGGATGAAACGATTATTTTCGGTGTGGTTGAAATATTCATATGCCGCCTCCCGCATCAGGGCTGTTAGCCTGTCTGTCTTCTGCCTTCTGCCCTCTGTCTTCTGTAGCAGCGCAGCGTATGCCGACCGCATCAAAGATATGGCGAGCATTCAAGGCGTGCGCGACAACCAGTTGACCGGCTACGGTCTTGTAGTAGGCTTGGACGGTACCGGCGACCAAACCACTCAAACGCCATTTACAATACAAAGTTTCATCAGCATGTTGTCCCAACTGGGGGTGAATCTGCCACAAGGCACCAGCTTGCAACTCAAAAATGTCGCTGCCGTGTCGTTAACCGCCACGCTGCCGGCCTTTGCAAGACCGGGCCAACATATAGACGTGACGATATCCTCACCCGGTAATGCCAAAAGCCTGCGGGGCGGAACATTGCTGATGTCATCGCTCAAAGGCGCGGATGGACAGGTGTATGCAATGGCGCAAGGCCATGTGCTGGTTAGTGGAGCAGGAGCTTCGTCGGGTGGTGCATCGGTGCAGGTCAATCATCTGAATGTCGGGCGCATACCGGATGGTGCACAGGTGGAACGCGCCGTACCGACACTGCTGGGGCAGGGTGAATTTATTCATCTGGAATTAAAAGCAACGGATTTCACCACGGTTACGCGTATCACCGAGATTATCAACGCGCAAGTTGCGCCGGGCATCGCTTCTGCTATGGATGGGAGGGTGATACAAGTCAGAGCGCCCGGAGGTAACGAACGCGTGGCTTTTATTTCAAAAATTGAAAACCTCGAAGTCAGTCCGGCGCAAGGAACTGCCAAGGTCATCATCAATGCTCGCACCGGTTCGATTGTGATGAACCAGGCGGTTGCTCTGGACACTTGTGCCGTGGCGCACGGTAATTTGACAGTGGTGATCAGCGCCACCGATATAGACGTTAAAACGGACAAGGGTGGCCTGGTGCAACTCCAACAAAGTGTGTCGTTGAGCGAAGTGGTTAAAGCACTCAATTCGATAGGCGCGACCCCGCAGGATTTATTGGCTATATTGCAGGCAATGAAGTCGGCCGGGGCTCTACATGCCGAGTTGGAAATTATCTGATGGGACACACCAATGGTTAACCGTCTGGATACCTCCGCAAACCTGGCTCTCGATGCACAGAGCCTGGAGCGGTTGCGCACTCAGGCAAAACAGTCGCCGGATCAGGCACTCAAGGCAGCGGCGCAACAGTTTGAGTCGGTGTTTCTTAACATGATGCTGAAGAGCATGCGTGAGGCCACACCGCAGGACGGTATGTTCGATAGCGAGCAAACCAGAATGTTTACCGGTATGCTGGATCAGCAGCTGGCGCAAGGTATGGCCAGCCGTGGGGTGGGTTTGGCCGATATCATGGTCAAGCAACTCAGAGGGCAAATTCCAGGTGACAGCGGGCAGAAAATTGGCCCTCAATCCTCAATCGCTGATCCTCGCACCTTGATGGGTACTTTACCGCCCGCTTATAGCGAAATGGGTTTGGCAGGAATGGGTGAATTTTCGGCTAACTCGCAAAATACACAACGGGATTTTGTGAGCCGCTTGTTGCCGCACGCCATACAGGCCAGCCAGGCAAGCGGCGTGCCGCCGCAACTGATGTTGGGGCAGGCCGCGTTGGAGAGCGGCTGGGGCAAACGCGAAATCCGCATGGCGGATGGTAGCAACAGCTACAATTTGTTTGGCATCAAGGCCAATGCCGACTGGAATGGCAAAGTGGCCGAGGTGATGACTACCGAATATAAAAATGGGATACCAAGCAAGCAAGTTGAAAAATTTCGCGCTTATCCCTCGTACGCCGAAGCATTCAAGGATTATGCAGGTATGCTGAGCGGTAATCCGCGCTACGCCGCCGTATTGCAGCAAGGTGGCAATGCGGCTGGAATGGCGCAGGCATTGCAAAAAGCCGGGTATGCAACCGATCCGAAATATGCCGAAAAACTGGTGGGTGTCATGGATAGAATTAATCTGACGGGTTAATCGTCTGACCCGGATCGGCCGGGGCTGAAAATGTAGGTCGGGCTCCGCCCGATATGGCGGGCGGAGCCACCCTACGGTTCCCGTTGAAAAATTATTCTGGAAAGAGCAGTTAGCCTCTCATATTTGTGCGTTAGCCCGTATGGCGTTTGGTTTTTGTGTATTTGATGCCACTCACCTTTTGGGTGATGCCGTTGTCGTGCGAAGAACTTTTGCCCCGGCACCGGTAGGAGCCCGATTCATCGGGCGATTGATTTGCTGGACTATCGCGCGATAAATCGCGCTCCTACAGGTTTTAACTACCGATTTTAGGCTTATTGCTATTCTTTGACTCCATTTGGCCGATATGGGGGCTAAAGAGTTTCACCGATGTGCCGATAACTTGAAACAAGATCGCCGTTGAGCGAACAAAGGAAATATCGTGGCAGACTTATTTGCATCAGCGTTAAGTGGCTTAAATGCTTCTCAGGTGGGTATCGCGACCACTGAGCATAACATCGCCAACGCAAGCACTCCGGGGTTTTCGCGGCAGCAAATCGTGCCTGCTGCGCGGCTTAGCCAGCAGGTAGGCGCAGGATTTGTTGGAAAAGGTGTCGATATTCAAAATGTGACGCGAATCTATGACCAATACTTGTCCGCTCAAGTATTGCAGGAACAAAGCCAGGCAACTTACCTTACTACTTACTACACGGCACTCAAACAAATCGATAATCTGGTGGCAGATCCGACTGCCGGTGCCTCGCCGGCGATGCAGAGTTTTTTTGATGCGATGAGTGCTGTGTCCAACAGCCCAGAGTCGCTTCCCGCGCGGCAAACCATGCTCGGTAACGCACAGTTTGCGGTAAATCGATTCCAGGCCATCGACCAGCGCATGACCGATATAGCCACCGGGCTTAATGGGCAAATTACCAGCAGCGTCAATGCCATCAACAGCTATGCCCAGCAAATTGCCGCCTTGAATCTCAATATCAGACGGGCCATTGCGACCATACCCGCGCAACAACCCAATGACTTGCTTGACCAGCGTGACCAATTGATCACCAAATTGAACCAGGAAATCAAGACTACCCAAGTGCCGCAAGCGGACGGGACAGTAAGTGTTTTTGTGGGCAATGGACAACCTTTGGTGCTGGATGATCTGTCCATGAAATTGCTGGCCACTGCATCGTCAAGCGACCCGAGTAAATTGGACATCGCTTACCTAAAAAATGGCCAAGCTCTTCCCATGCAGCAAAGCAGCATTCAAGGTGGTAATTTGGGGGGGTATCTCACTTTTCGCGATCAGAGTCTGGAGCCTGCCCGCAATGCGCTCGGTCGAGTGGCGCTGGGGCTGGCAACCAGCATTAATCAGCAGAACCAGCTGGGGCAGGATTTGAACGGGGTGTTGGGACTCAACCTGTTTACTGCCGCTACACCGCGTGTTATTCCGAATGCGAACAATGCTATTACTTCCGGGATCCCGTCCGTTACGATTGCAAACGTAACAGGATTGACAACCAGCGATTATCAACTCAAGTTCAACGGCGGAACCAGCTACACATTGCTGCGCCTGTCAGATAATACGGCGACAAATTACGCAAGCTTGCCGCAGACCGTGGATGGCATGACCATCAATGCACCCGCGACTGTTACGGCAGGGGATACCTTCTTGATTCGCCCCACAGCAAATGGAGCGCGCGATATTGCCGTTTCGACCAATGACCCTGCCAAGATTGCGGCCGCAGCGCCGATGCGCGGGACTGCTGCTGTGGCCAATACAGGCACCGCAAAAATCAGTAGCGGAACAGTTTCAACTTTGGTCACTGCTAACCCTGCGCATCCGGCGACTGATGTGAATTTGCAGGTGCCGGTCACTATCACCTTCACCGGTGCGGCCACTTTCACCGTGGCAGGTGCCGTACCTGCGGTTGGTGCGCAGGCATATGTTTCCGGACAGAGCATTAGCTATAACGGCTGGACGGTGCAAATTACCGGCACTCCCGTAACTGGCGATGTTTTTAATGTGGTATCCAACACCAATGCGACTGGCGACAATCGTAATATTTTGCTGATGTCGAGCATGCAAACGCAAAATTTGATGGCGAATGGAACTGCGAGTTTTCAGGGGGTATATGGCCAACTGGTTGGCGATGTCGGTGCCAAAACCAGCGAGCTGTCTGTGACCAGTTTGGCGCAAACCAATATGGCCGCACAAACGGTTGCGGCGCAACAGGCGGTTTCCGGTGTAAATTTGGATGAGGAAGCGGCTAATTTGATGCGTTATCAGAAAGAGTATCAAGCGGCCGCCAAGGCGATGCAAATTGCCAATACCATGTTTGATGCAGTGCTGGCTATAGGAAGGTAGGTGTGTGATGCGAATCAGTTCCAGTACCATATACGACAGTAATGTGGCTTCGTTAGGGCAGCAGCAAACTGTTTTATTAAAAACCCAACAACAGGTTTCTACCGGGCGGAGGATACAAACCGCTTCGGATGATCCGGTCGCGGCGGCTCGCGCGGTCAGTGTCAATCAGGCCGATGCGATGAATACGCAATATGCCGGAAATAGATCGGCAGCGCGCAACACACTCTCTCTTGCGGAGAGCAATTTGCAGAGCGTGACATCTTTGCTTCATGATGTTCACACAACCACCGTCAATGCCGGCAACGGATCGCTTACAGCTGCTGACCGCCGGACTATGGCGACAGAATTGAGCGGAAGATTGCAAGAGCTGGTTGGTTTGGCAAACAGCACGGATGGCGCGGGTAATTACTTGTTTTCAGGATTTCAATCCAAAACTCAACCTTTTGTCGATGTGGCCGGTGTAACCAGCTATAACGGTGACGATGGGCAGCGTTTGGTGCAAGCCAATGCCGGGCGGCAAATCTCATCGAGCGATTCGGGTGCGGATATGTTTATGCGCATCAAAAATGGCAATGGCACATTGCTCGCACAGGCATCTGCAGCCAACACCGGCGGCGGGATAATCAGCTCGGCGGCGGTGATCAATCCGGCTTTGCTGACGGGGAATAGCTACACTATCGCGTATAACGGACCGACTGCTACACCTGCCGCTGGGAATACGGGTACTGGCACCATTAGCACGCCAACAGTGATCAACCAGGCCGCAGTGACGAGCAAGGATTACAGCGTCGCTTTCACCGTGGCAGGGCCGGTAACGACTTACGATGTCACCGAGCTGTCAGTGGGCAGCAATACGCAGGCGATCACGTCACTGAACTTTACAGTTCCCGGAACATTTAGAGTTGACGCTGCCGTGGAAAATGACTTGGTAACATTGACTGGCGTATACGCTAATGAAGCTGCACTTGTAGCCAAGATACAGGCAGATCTCGATGTTGATCTTCCCGGCACTTTCACCGTTACGAGCACGGGCTCGGTTGCGGCGGCTAATTTTGCAGTATCAATCGCAAGGGTCGCCGCAGGCACGGGAAGCACGGCAGTTACGGTTTCGGCTGTTGGTGGAACAGCAAATGGGATTGTCAACTCTGCGGGTGTTGCGGGTGGTGCGAGCGTATTGGCGGGCCAACCCTACGTTAGCGGTCAGACAATTAGTTTCGGTGGCATGCAGTTTAATGTTCAGGGCGTACCCAGCAACGCCGATAATTTCACCGTGTTGTCCCCCGGATATAAAGTGACGAACACCACGACAGCAGCCGTAGTGCTGCCTGTACCACCTGTAACAGGCCGCGTTCCCTATGTCAGCGGCCAGGCCATCAGCTTCGATGGAATGCAGCTTAGTGTTCAGGGTACCATGACAAGCGGCGACAGTTTTACCGTGTCATCAAGCACTAATGAGAGCATCTTTAAAACCATTTCGGACTTGATTACCGCGCTGAATGGCACGGTGGTCGGTGCCAGCCTGACGAACAGCCTGAATCGCGGTCTTAATCACTTGGATAACGCATTGAACAATGTATTGACTACCCAGTCCTCACTGGGTTTGCGCCTTCAGGAAATCGATGCGTTGCAGACGGCAGGCGAAGATTTGGGCCTGCAATACAAACAGACCCTGTCTGAGCTGCAGGATGCGGATCCCTTTAAAGCGTACAGCGATTTAACGCAGCAAAATGCGGCGTTGCAGGCATCGCTAAAATCGTTTGCAGCTGTCTCGAATCTTTCCTTGTTCAGCTACATGTGATTTTTTGTCAATGTGGCAATTTCACCAGATTGAGCGTTGCGCTCAACCCTTCCTGAGTCAGTCGGTCCAGCATCGGAATAAAATGGGGCATGGATAGCATCAGCACGAGAAATCCAATCGCTAGCGTGATGGGAAAGCCAATCGCGAACAGATTGAGCTGTGGCGCGGCGCGGGTGAGTATCCCCAATGCGATGTTGGTGATTAGCAATGCCGCCAGAATAGGCAACGAAATCTGCAAGGCGTAGGCAAAGATGCTCCCACCCCAACTGGCTACTGCGTGGAATCCCTGGTTGGGAATCATATTGCCGACCGGCAGCATACGAAAACTTTCCGCCAATGCCGACAGCATATACAGATGGCCGTTTATAGCTAAGAAGGCGAGTGCCGCGACCATCCCCAGCCATTGTGCAACGATTGGAGAATGAGTTGCATTTACCGGGTCATAAAAACTGGCGAATCCCAAACCCATCTGCAACCCGGCCAGGTCACCCGCCATTTCGACGGCGGTAAAAATCAGGCGCATGGTGAATCCCATTGCCACCCCAATGATAATTTGTTGAATCATTATCAATAGGCCTTGCGGTGAGCCGATGGCGACTGGCGGCATTTCGCCTAGGGTCGGCGCGATGATAATGGCGATTAAAACAGACAAGCCGAGTTTGACGCGTGCCGGGATTTGCTTGTTGCCGAGTATCGGTGAGCTGGCGATCATGGCCAGGATGCGCGTCAGTGGAAAAATCAGTGTGGCAAGCCATACATCGAGTTGCGCGCTGGTAATGCTGATCACGGTAATTACCCGACTAACCAGGGGATGTTGCCGAACAGCCGTTGGATGTAATCAACCATCATGTTAATCATCCACGATCCGGCAAAAATTAGTACCAGAAAAATCCCCAACAGCTTTGGAATGAAAGACAGAGTCATTTCGTTGATCTGCGTGGCGGCCTGAAAAATGCTCACCACCAAACCAATGACCAGCGCAGTGAGCAGAAGCGGAGCAGAAATCATCAGCGTCATTTCGATGGCTTGCTGACCGATGGTAAGGACGGTTTCAGGGGTCATAAAGGAGTTGTTTGTTAATAGTTGATAGTCGTTAGCCGGTGTAGTCGCTTCGCGGAATTTTGGGTTTACCTAAGCCGGGCGAGCCGGAACCAAAATTGTAAGTCGGGCTCTGCCCGACATGGTGGGCAGAGCCCACCCTACGGTTTCATTGAACCTAGAAAAAGCAGTTGTCCGCAGATTACACAGATTTTCGCCGATTAAACAACAAGCAATACTGAGCTGCCGACCCACCTATTG
>CAIZNF010000717.1 GCA_903934275.1 uncultured Nitrosomonadales bacterium | reverse complement strand
GCCAACATGAGCCATGAAATTCGCACCCCGATGAACGCCATCATCGGATTGAGCCATTTGTGCATGCAGACAGAATTAACGCCAAAACAAAAGGACTACCTGTGCAAAGTCCATAGCTCGGCCAAATCATTGCTCGGCATCATCAACGACATCCTGGAATTTTCCAAAATCGAGGCTGGCAAAATGGACGTGGAGCAGGTGCAGTTTGAATTGGAAGACGTGATGGGTAATTTGGCAACCGTTGTATCCGCCAAAACCGAGGATAAAGGGCTTGAATTTCTGTTTGAAACGGCAATGAATGTTTATCCCCGCCTGATTGGCGATCCGTTGCGCCTTGGGCAGGTATTGATTAATCTGGCCGGTAATGCGATCAAATTTACCAAAAAAGGCGAAGTGCTGGTACTGACCGAGGTTGAAGAAGAATCGGTGGATGAAGTCGTCCTGCGTTTCACTGTCCGGGATACCGGCATCGGTTTGACACAGGAACAGATCGGCAAACTGTTCCACGCTTTCACGCAAGCAGACACTACGACCACCCGCCAATTTGGCGGCACCGGTCTGGGGCTGTCCATCAGCAAGCAACTGGTGAGTTTGATGAACGGAAAAATATGGGTGACGAGCTCGCCCGGCAAGGGATCGAATTTTATCTTTACCGCGCGATTCGGAAAAGTGAAAGAAAGGCGCACCGAAAAATCCTATATGCCGGAGGATGGCATACGCGGAATGCGAGTCCTGATTGTGGACGATAACGTGACTTGCAACCATATTCTGAAATCATACCTGGAATCATTTACCTTCGATGTGACGACTGCCACCAACGGCCTTGATGCGCTGCAAGCTATCGGGCAAGCAGATCGTGAAGGAATGTCTTACCGGCTTGCGGTTCTCGACTGGCAAATGCCGGGAATGGATGGTATTGAAGTTGCGCGAAAAATTCATGAAATGGCAGGGCTGAACCAAATACCAAAAATATTGCTTCTCTCTTCTTTTGGGCAGAATGAAGTGCTGCGCAACGTGGAAGGAAATGTGGTTGATGGCCTGCTAACCAAACCTTTCCAGCAAAGCGAATTGTTCGATGCGGCTATGGAAATCTTTGGGTGCGACAAGGCAAAAGGAAAAAGGACTGCCGTGTCCGCACTGTTCCGTCCCGACCTCGTCGCAAAAATCAGCGGTGCCCATATACTGCTGGTGGAAGATAATGAGATCAATCAGCAAGTGGCGCGGGAATTGCTGGAAAAAGCCGGGGTGACGGTAGATATCGCCGAAAATGGTGAAGAGGCCATAGCACGAATACGGGTAGAAGAATTTGATGGTGTCTTGATGGACGTACAGATGCCCGTGATGGATGGTCTCACCGCTACCCGCAACATACGCAAAAACACAAAGTTTGCCAATTTGCCAATTATTGCGATGACTGCAAATGTAATGTCGAGTGACCGGGATCAATGCCTGGCAGCTGGAATGAACGACTACATTGCAAAACCATTTGACCCGAACCAAATGGTAGCCACTATTGCCAGGTGGATCACACCCGCCCGACTGGCCGCTTTCCCATCTGCACACAAATTGGAAACAACACAGAATCAAGAGGCTTTGCCGGACTTACCCGGAGTACATGTGAGCGAGGGCGTACACCGGGTGGGCGACAGCATTAAGATCTATTGCGAAATTCTGGAGAATTTTCGCAATGGACAACAAAATACCCTTGTTGAAATTTGTTCGGCCATCGCGGAAAATGATTGGGAAAAAGCCGTGCGGCTGGCGCATACGCTGAAGGGATTGCTGGGCACACTGGGTGCCCACAAATTAAAAGACAAGGCCGCAGAATTAGAGACCTCTACCAAAAACAGGGATATCAACCGAATTGAATCATTGCTTCCCATAGTTAATGCTGGGCTGATTCAGTTTTTTGATGCGATTGACCGCACACTGCAATCGAGGCGGCCAGTAAAAGGGGCTGATGATGGAATTTCCGGATCTACTGAACAGGTAAATATGGAAGAACTGCACAGCCTGATCCGCAAAGCCATATCGCAACTGGAAGAATTTAATTCAGATGTAAAAGAAACCATGGAAAGGATATGTTGGATAGTGAGCGGTGATGCCGCCATAAAGAAGGCATTGGCTCCAATAGAACGGCATGTAAGTGGTTACAATTACGAACAAGGCTTGGCCGAATTAACTGTTTTGGCAAAGAGCATGAGCATTTTGGGTGCAGACTAAATCCAAACCAGAACAGGTGCATTCGAAAGTGGTGGACAACAAGCAAAAGCCCCTCTCCCCTTGCTGGAGAGGGGTGAAAACCACTATCACTCCTTGGTTGGTGAGGTGAAGCCGTATTGACAAAGCCGCACAAGCGGCGTAACCACCATCCTACGGCTCTCTTTGAAAGGAACACCTGATGCATGATGTTTCGCCAACACCCGACACCAACACCCAGAGTCCATTTCCCGCAGAAGAAAAACTTGGGGCTGTGCAAGCCATCGCCATTTTTATCATCGCCCTGGGGTTGTCTGTCCTGGCGGGCTGGGTATGGAACATAGGCGTACTCAAGAGCCCGTTTACCGGGATGATCGTAATGAAGGTGAATGCCGCCACCACTTTCGTCCTGTCTGGAATTTGCCTATACCTGCACACCCTGCACCGCCCCTCTCCGCCCTCCCTGCTGTTCCGTCGACTGGGGGCAGTTCTGGTATTGCTGATCGGCCTGGTGACACTCTCCGAAGACTTCTTCGGCTGGGATGCCGGTATCGATCAACTGCTGTTCAGCGAACCCGCAGGGGCAGCACTGACGCCGCACCCCGGACGGATGGCTGTCATCGCAGCCACAAATTTTGTCTTGATGGGCGGCGCGCTGTTGCTCTTGGAAGCCCGCTTGTGGATGGCTGTCCAGGCAGTGGCATTTGCCGTGGCGGCATTCGCGCTGCTATCGCTGGGCGGTTACATGCTCGGCAGCTTGTCGTTCACCCGCATTGGCAACACCACGGCCATTGCTGTGCATGCGGCGATGGGTTTTCTGGCGCTTCCCATAGGCATCCTGATGGCTACGCGGCACCACGGCATCATGCCGCAGCTAAAGAAAAAATCTCAGACGCTAGGCCTGGTAGCTTCGCTGGCCATGTTGATTTCCATATTTGGCGCGGCATCTTACAACTTCGTACAAAAGGACAAGACAAGCCAATGGGTGGAACATACCTACGAAGTAATCGTAGCCATAAAATCCTTTTCCGCATCGCTGGCCGATTTCTTGTATCACAACCGGGGATTTCTGATTACCGGCGATGAGCGGCAGTTGTTGGAAAGGGATAATAGCCGCAATGCCATGCTGGTTGTGTTGGACAAAGTGCGCCAGTTGACAACCGACAATCCAGAACAGCAGGTGCGACTCAGGGCGCTGGACAAGCTCGTTCAGCAACGCGTAGAACGGGCCAACCTTGCGATACAGGTACGGCGCGAAAAGGGCGTGGAAGCCTCAACAGCACTGCTGGCCAGCGGCAAGGGCGATACCATTCTCGTTGAAATTGAAGCCAAGCTGGATGAGCTGGAAAATGCTGAAAATAACTTGCTGAAAGAACGGCAAAGAACTGCCCAAGTGATGCGCTCCAGCAGTTTGTTCACCTTGGGAATTATGGCGACAACCAGCTTGTTATTGCTGCTGTGGGTATTCAGGGCATCACGGCGTGAGATTGCGGAACGTAAGCTGGCCGAAAAAGAGTTGCGGGAAAAAGAAGAACGCCTGGCGCTGGCCACACTCCAGAACGGTGTGGGTGTCTGGGACTGGAATCTGATAACCCAGCAGATGGTATGGGACGATTCGATGTACGCGCTCTACCGTATCCGCCGCGAAGACTTCATCGGCACCGAAGAAGCTTGGAGAGCGGCCTTGCACCCCGACGATCTGCATCGCGGCGACCGGGAAGTAAATGATGCGATCGCGGGCATTAAACCTTTCAATACGGAATTCCGCGTGGTCTGGCCGAATGGCGAGATTCACCACATCAAGGCCGTGGCTAAGGTGTTCCGCGACGAGAAGGGAACCCCCTTGCGGATGCTCGGCATCAACATGGACATCACCGCGAGCAAGCAGCTGGAAGAAAAAATCAATGAACTCAACCGCAGTCTTGAGTTGCGCGTGACTGAACGGACTGCACAACTGGAAGCCGCCAACAAGGACATGGAAAGTTTCAGCTACTCCATCTCGCACGACTTGCGCGCGCCGCTACGCGCGATCAACGGTTTCTCCAAGATATTGCAGGAAGATTATGCTGTCCAGCTGGACGACGAAGGCAGGCGGCTGCTGAATGTAGTGGGCAACAACGCCCAAAAAATGGGGCAACTGATAGACGATATCCTAGCGTTTTCCCGCGCGGGGCGCAATGAAATTGAGCACACCACCATCGACATGAAAAAATTGGTGACAGGTGTGTGGGAAGAGCTCAAACCTGACATGGCCGGGCGCGACATACATCTGGAGTTGCGCGATCTGCCGCCTGCCGGGGGTGATGCCGCAATGATGCATCAGGTTGTTTTCAACCTGCTGTCGAATGCGGTCAAATTCACGCGACACAATGCGGGTGCGCGGATCGAGGTGGGTGTGCAAACGAGTGAACACGAAACCATTTACCATGTCAAAGATAACGGTGCTGGGTTCGACATGCAGTATGCGGATAAACTTTTCGGCGTATTCCTGCGCCTGCATGGCATGGATGAATTCGAGGGAACCGGCATCGGGCTGGCCATCGTCAAACGCATAATAGCCAAGCACGGTGGGCGGGTCTGGGCAGAGGGCAAGGTTAATGAAGGCGCGACGTTTTATTTTGCGTTGCCGAAGAGGTGAAAATCATGATATTAGATTATCCATTAACACCGTCATTCCCGCGTAGGCACATAAGCGCTAACTTATCCTATTCCTCCCCCTTCAAGGGGGAGGTTAGGTGGGGGATGGGGTTGTTCTCCATGCAATTTAACCCCATCCCCACCCCAACGATTAAGGTTAGATCGTGATCGCGAAGCGAGCCACGATCTGAACCGTTTGTTGGACGAGCCCGGTCTGGATGCGAGTTTTTCATATGGAAATATCTTTTTGACCTGCAAGGTTTTCCGG
>CAIZNF010000716.1 GCA_903934275.1 uncultured Nitrosomonadales bacterium | reverse complement strand
CTTTAGGCTTGCGCTGAAGGCAAAGCTGATTGCAAAAGCAAGGGTGGAAGCAGCGTTCGCAGGAAGTAGCGATGGAGATACATCTACAAGCAAACACATATTAAAAAGCCGCGAGGCTGCTATCTACATTGTAACTGCCCCCAAAAGCATGACGAGAGTTGTCCGAAAAAACAATATACCTCTGGTGAAAATTCCAAATCTCAACGGAAATTTCTTCCGCATTGCTGACCTTGATTTCTACTTGTCGCAAAAAACCAAGGCAACGATGGAAAGTGGCAATGCTGATTTGAGGAGAAAAATATGATTTTTGACATGCACAAAGTTGGCAGCAGTTTTGAAGATTGTCTTCAGGCTGTCATGCAGCAATCCCAATCAGCTCAGGCAAACGCAACAGCTGGGGGGACGAAATGATTACCCTATACGAAGGTTATAACTTGGACGTGCGTTCGTTGTTTGGCACAACGCCCGCGCTTGTACTCAAAACACTGTATGACCTGTCATCATACGGCTGGAAAGCGAAACCATCATTAGGGGGCAGGCAGAAGAAGCCAATCTATCTTAGGGGGCACAGTGATAGCTCTAGTTGGGTCAAGCTCAACTACCCATCTCTATGCCATCAGGTCGGGGGAATCAGTGAAACCACTGCGGAGAGAACAATCCAATTATTGGAAGCCATCGGCGTAGTTGTGACTGAGCTTAACGGTTGCCACCGCGACAACATGACCAACATGTACTGCGTTGATGTGACACTGATTGAGTGGTGGCGCAAGGCTCAGCAAAACGATGCTGCGGGGGTTAAGAAAACCTTCCTAGCCATAAAAAAGTGTATTCACTTTCGGGCGGAAATCCCAAGGAATATCTCCCCAATTTACGAAGACTTTTTGAATCAATACACCAAGTACACAGAAAAGGCAAATATTCCTAGGTTCAACTATACGAAAGACCGTAGGGGGTCTAACCCTGCGTATCATATGATAAAGGAGAAATCTGTTGCAGTCTCTTTACCTGTAGAAAATGCCACACTTACCATCCCAAATATTGAGGCTTTTCAAACCTCTGAAACAAGCCAATGGACGGTACATAATAAAACAAAGTCAAAAGCATTTAATACAAAGTCAAAAGCAAATTCAACTTCGCAATCGCTCTGCGTTGCAGACGAAAGCTGTAAACAAAATACAACAAAACACCAAGAGAAAGACAAAACCTCTTCTAGTTTTATAGAAAGTGATTTTAGTGAAAATAAAAATAGTGTTGATATTGAAAATCAGAAAATAGAGACAACTAAAGTAAGTGAACAGGAAATTGTTACCTACATTCCGAAGCCTGTATTCAAGGCAAAACCACAGGTGGTTCTAGGAACCGTATCTATCTGTGGAGTGAAGGTTGATTTTTCAAACTCAAAAGAAAAGTTTTTGCTTAAACAGAAAAAACGAGACTTCATGCAAGAAGAATACCCACAAGCATATTTGTTCGCGGAGAGAAATATCCACGAGTGCATTGAGGACCACAAAGAAGAGGGGCTAGATTACAGAACCAGCGAGGTGTATCTTGCCTGTAAAAAAGCCAAACGAATGATAAAAGAAGACACACGACAAAAGTTGATTCAACAGGGCTACAAGGTCGTATAGAGGGGTTTTGAAACATATTGAGCTTGCTACTCCGCACTGTGAGTGACTGGTGCATGGTAACTGCCACTTACCACTCGAAACACTACGCATCACAAGGTTCTGGGCAAGATGCGTGGTGAACACGGCTACCATTCAATAGCTCTTATTGTCCTTAAGATTTGTTAAAGATTAGGAGGCTTACTTATCTGCTACTGTGCCCTATATGTGATGTTTTTGTTATATATTGGAGGGCGTATGAAAAAACAGAAGGCTCTTAAACCTAAGCAGCAGCTGGCTGTGAAGCTGTTTGCGTTAGGAGAACCGCAAAAAATTATTGCGGAGCGGCTGGAGGTGAGCGTGATGACAATTTATCGCTGGCAGCATATTCCAGCGTTTCAGACACAGCTTGAATCCCTCCACTCCTCTGGGCTGGAAGCTACGGCAAAGAAGATACATATTGCCGGAATCACCGCTGCCGAAACCATTCAGGAGTTCCTCAACGACATGGCACAACCCGCAGAGGTACGAGCCAAGTTTGCGGTGGGTGTACTGAGAGCATACCCCGCCTTCCAAGCGGCATTGGCAAAAGGGTTAAGCCACCGAATTGCAGACTTCACCTTGGACGAGCGGTGGGCAATGAACCGCGCCACATACGACTCATGCGGGAATCTTATCGCGGAAAAGTGGGCGAATAGCCAACCCCAAGTGGTAGATGCCAATGGTGGTGTAGCGGTATGACGCATGCGCAGCGTGAGTTGATAGTGGGATACTTTGTCACTGTGGTGCAATTTAAGCACCACAAATAACTCGAATTCAAGTTCAGAATTACTACAGGCCAACGACCGGTCACAACGCATTGGGGTGAGAGATGCCGATTTACGGAAAGGTGAAAATTAAGAAGCACGGCTCCAAACTTTACGGTCAGCGGGGGCATGTTCTTCCCTCTGCCTACACAGCCTCTCTATACGAAAACACCCGCCTAAAAACAAAACATGTGCTTCACTACACAAGAATGTCGCACACTTCGCTGTACCGAAAAATTGCTGCTGGCACGTTTCCGCAGTCAGACTCAAAAGGTGTGCCAAGAGTTTGGAAGGTTGCGACCATTCTTGAGTATTTGGAGAAACACAATCCGGCAGCGGCAGCTGAACTGGTTGCCAAGATAAAAGGGAAGGTTCTTCCATTGCCGGATTTTATGCTGGGGTTTGATAACCCAATGGAGCAAGCAAAAAAGTTGGGATTAAAACTTTCAGCCTGACTCGATAACCCGCGCCACATCGCCCCGGCACTCTGAGCACAAGCCCACCAATAGCAGGTCACCAGCCTTCACTGCACCGGAGTAATTGGTTATCGTGACATCGTGGCGGCACTTGCCAGATGTTGCTCCAGCATATCGCTCTGAGTTACTTCATGAAGGGCATTAAGGTCTTCCCAGCCCTCTCCGTGCGCATAGTCATGCCTGTCGATAATTTGCTGGTGGTAGATAACGATTGCCCTAAGCAATGCGCCCCGGTAATTCTCATCGACAGGCAAGCTGAGCACCTGATTGCGGAGCACCTCGATGCGTGGGTGTTCCCTGTGTAGCAAATACCCAAACGGAAGCACCAATCCAGCGTACAGCCCCGCCAGTGCCTTCAGGCATGTTCTCCGGTTCATATAGCACTCCCGTATGGTATTACTCGAATTTTTATTTTTGCCAGAAGCTGAACACATCAATAACGAAGTGGCTAAAAACGACTGGGTACAGATTACGTGTCCTGAGAAACAGCATAGCAGCCACACCCCCGTAGGCAAAGCTGGAAACCACCCCTGCCAGCCCCTGCTCGGAATGCGTGGCCGCAAAGATGACTGATGTGAAGACCACATAAACAATCTTCCGAGCAGTCCCTGAGCCACCCTTGGACAAATACAGCCAAGGCAATCCACGAAACACTACTTCCTCCACCAGCGCAGCGGTGACAGCGAGATAAATGACGGCGATGTATTTGAAGTCCGCCAAACCTGCCACAGCAATGCCGTAACCGAAACTGGAACCCCCATACCGCCAAAATACGGCGTGGGCTGCCCGGTCTGCCAAAAAATATGCAAAGCCCAATATGAATAAAGCGAGGGCGCATTCGCCCAGACCAAAAGATTGCAGCGGGTTGCGATTGTTGGTTGAGGGACGGAACCCAATATCCGCAAAGCTGATTTTGTGTGACCTGAGTACCAGCAACCAGATAAGCAACGGCACAAGCAGCCATTGCGTTGTATCAGCCAGCCAAAACAGGGTTGGGGATATTTTGTATAGCGGCTCACTCCAGAGCGCATTCAGCAGCCCCAATGCGACAGAAGGGAAGAAGGCAAGCAGTGCCACCGATTGTTTGTCTAGGTAAGGTCGCATACGGATTGAATTTGCTCCTCAGTACCTCTCTTGTCCGAGTCATATATCATTGCTGCACCCCGACTGCCTTTAACAGCTGCGATAGGTCTCCTGATGGTTGTGCCGCTGGTTGCGTCCCCACCAGCCAGTCCACAGCCTCTCCTGAACCCCATGACACAGCAAAAGCCACCACAAACACCATCAAGCTGCGTGACATGCCCTTGGGGATTCCTTGCTCGTCCAGATAGCGGCGGATATACCAAGCAGCTATGAAAAAAACGATAGTGGAAATAATTATGTTCCACATGGAAGGCAGTGCGAACATATTGGGGTCTCACAGTTTGGGATGCTACGGCTTGCTGTTTTATTTTGCTGGCAGCGTGGAGACTACGACAAATTCAACTGTGCCTTCGATTTCCTGCCCGGTGCTGCGGGGGGAATGTATCCAGCTATTCGGCAGATTGTCCTTTCAACTTTTCTGCCCTTTTCAAATCTGATTGACTGGCACAACATGACTTCCTTTTTTGCGGCAAGTTCGGACATATGGAGGCGCACTTTGGTAAGCGAAATTCCCGATGCTTCGGCAATCTCGGTATCGAGACGCTCACCGTGTTTTTTCAGGTATTGCAGTATTTGATTCGTAGGCATAGGAGATTATGCAACCACCAAGACACCTTGATGGCTACCCTTTAAGATTGTTTCAGAATGGCATCAACTTCCCGCTTGCCCAACCCTCTCAACATTACAATCCGTGTCATTTGCTGCACACGGGGGCTGGAATTCCCCGCTTCCCAACTGTAAATTGTTTGTGCTGATACTCCAAGAAGTGCTCCAATTGCCTGAGCGGTCAAACCGAGCCGCTGCCTTAGTGTCTTAAACCCATTGGCAGTAAACCTTGTTTTGGCTGCCGCTTCTGGCTTGACCTCGACCTCTGTATTCTTTGGTATCGCTTTTTCAAAACGCGCCAGTTGCTTTTCCAGTGTCGATGTTCGTCGTTTTAATGCAGCAATATCAGACCGGTATTGCGCCGATGCCTTCTTTAGGTTCTCAGTTTCGGCGCGTAGCTCTTTTCGAGCCAGCCGTATAATTTCTTCCTTTAATACCGATGCGATATTTGCCAATCTGATTCTCCGAATAGTCTTACTCTGTTCACTCTAGGACAACAGGCCGGTGATAACACCGGCCTTGCTGCCGATAAGCCAGATTACTTCTTGCCGCCGTTCACAGCAGCCTTCAGAGTTGCCCCGGCCTTGAATGCTGGAGCCTTGGAAGCCTTGATTTTAATAGCTGCCCCGGTGGAGGGGTTGCGGCCATTACGCGCTGCACGTTTGCGTACCTCGAATGTGCCGAAGCCCACCAGTGCGATATTGTCGCCCTTTCTGAGTGTGGCTGTGACGATGTCAATCAGTGCTGCGATGTTGCGTTCTGCGTCAGCCTTTGTGCTGTCAGTTTTCTTGGCCAGTGCTTCAACGAGTTCTTTGCGGTTCATGTGTTTGCCCCTGTGGTTGGTTACTGCCCCATGCAGTGGCTCGGAGTGTAGCACCTTGCCAGCCTGCAACTCAAACCCATGTATGGTGTTCCCAGCTTACCTACCGTTGCCTCCTTGGCCTGAGCCAGCCTAAAGGCCTGTCGCTATTTGCCGATAACCGCACAACTTGATGATTTTCGGGGGGCAAGCAATGCTCAACGCCAGGAATTATCAAGGGTTCAAAAGGAGCAACGAAAATGAGTGAGAAATTTCACTTGGAAGGGCATCTGTATTTTTCTACTGGTGAGCGGTTCTTTCGGGATAAAGCCGAGATAACGCTGGCAGAGTTTTATAATGCCTTTATCCAGCGGCTAAGGGGAGTGTAGCAACCGAAAATAAAGCTGGTCATTGCCGAAACTCCCAGCAGTCAGACTAGCTCACAGCCCCGTTATAAGCTCAATGGGGGCGTTCATTACCATAGGTTCGATGGTAAGGGGTCAATCACCCCCATTTATTCTGTCTCGATGCCTATCCCAGTTAGCTTTCCACCTGTGCCACATAAAAAAAGTAATTCCTAGAATTGGTGGATGAAGCGCACATAAATATTCTGACCTCATTAGTGAATTTATGCTCCCCAAGTCTCGTATACTTAAAACATACCGGGAAGCTGCAATGCTTTCCTTATCACAGCAAAACCACAGGGACATAATCATGCAATTTATATTTGGATATTTCGTTGTAGTTATTTCGTTATTCGGAATCTTTGCTATTGCAGGTGGGCACATAGTAGGCCTTCTTCAGCCGATTGAGTTTTTCATGATAATCGGCGGGACTACTGGAGTGTTCTTAGCGGGTAATAGCAGCAACACTATCAAGTCCACATTTAAGGTCTTGCCCACTGCCCTGAAGGGCGGCAGATACAGTAAAGCTTATTGTGTGGAGCTTATAGCATTGCTCCATGAAATACTTGGAAAGACCAATGAAGAATTGATGTCTATTGAAGACGACCTTAAAAACCCCCAAAGCAGTAAAACATTTACAAAGCTTTCCAAGATAGTTTCTGACCAACTAACCATTGAGTTCCTAGCAAACAATCTACGCACTCTAAAGGACGGCAACATTAGCGTAAATGAAATGGGGAGGTTGATGAATGTTCAAATTGAAGCTCATCACCTCGAAGCAATTGCGCCAGCCAATGCAATTGCCGAGCTTAAATATCCGACACTTGCTTTCGGTATAGCATCAACTGTGTTATCCATAATATATACGCTGGAGTCGGTAGGTATTCCACTTGAAGAAATGGGCATGTTGACTGCTCACGGTTTAGTGGGAACCTTCCTCGGTATTCTGTTGGCTTACGGTTTTGTTGCACCTTTGGGGAGATTGCTGGCGCAGAGAGCTGGTGAGTCAACCATGATACTTCAGAGCATCAAAGTCGCATTATTGGCTAAACTGAATGGGTGCTCACCAATGCTGGCGGTTGAACTGGGACGCAGCGCATTACACTCGTCAATTCGCCCAGGGCAATCGCATCAAAATCGAAGCGCAGCAAAGGCATAAATCGCGACTGATACT
>CAIZNF010000715.1 GCA_903934275.1 uncultured Nitrosomonadales bacterium | reverse complement strand
TTCACCTTTTTGGTTCCGGCGCGTCCGGCTTAGGGGAAGGTGAATCCCGGAAAAAGCGATTTGCTGTGGTGGTAGGCGCAAATTTATTTGGCATCATCGTAAAACGACCTCCAGGTCGCAATTCGGGAGCGCACATCAACACGCATCGCGGCCGGGAGACCGCTCCCACAAAAACGATGGGCGGGCTGGAAATTTCTCACGCTATCCGGGAATGCGCCCACATCAGTTTGAATCACACCTGTGTTTTTCGGGTATCAAATTACCCCCGCAAACGATGTGCTATGCTCTAGCGTTTTTTTTAGATGGTTCGCGATGAGGCTTTTTTTATACTTTTTATTGTTGGCCGCCTCTCCCGTTTCGGCGGGTCAGATTGCGGAGGGAACGCTGAAAGCTGCCGTAAAGGAGATGCCTCCAGACGCTCGTCTGGCGGGCGTTCTTGGCGCAAGCAGTGTGGCCCCGCAAAAACCGGTTTTGCATAGCCAACCGACCAAGCAACAAGCCGCAAACCGCAAGCCGTCACGTCAGGAAGGCGTATCCGCCGCGTTTGAGGGAGACGCGGATTTTCGTGCTGCGCATGATGCGTTTCGCGCCGGTGACGCAGCCAAGCTGGAACATTTCGCACAGCGGCTGAACAAGACACCTTTGGAGGTATACGCCAGTTATTACCGGTTGCGCCTTGGTTTGGAAAAAACCGACATCAAGGAGATAAAAGATTTCCTTGCCAGGCCGGAAGATACGCCGATGATCGACCGGTTGCGTGGCGATTGGCTGAAATTGCTCGGCAATAAGCAGCAATGGGATTTATTCGATGCGGAATATCCGCGCCTGCTCAACGAGGATACCGAGCTGACCTGTTATGCGTTGCAATCGCGCCTGCGCAATGAAGAACAAACTGCGCTGCACGAAGCGCGCGGGTTGTGGTTCAGCGGCAAGGGTCGGCCGGAGAGTTGCGGCCCGCTGTTCGAAGCGGCATTGTCCGCCGGTGTCATCGGCGAACAGGATATTTGGCAGCGGTTCCGCTTGGCGCTGGAAGCGGGCAATGTGTCGCTCGCCAAGCAGATTGCCGAGCGGCTGACCGGCAATTATGCGGTGCCGCCTGCGGCTTTGAAAAGCGCTGCAGCAGATGCGGACCTCTATCTGGAAAATCTGACGCTGAACAAAGCAAATGAAGGGCAGCGCGCTGTCGCGTTGTTTGCCCTGCAACGCCTGGCAAAACAATCTCCGGAGTTGGCCGCAGCGCGCTGGGAAAAGATAGCGGTACACTTTTCCGAAACGGAACAGCATTATTTTTACGGCTGGCTGGCTTATGAGGCGGCGCACAAGCTGGACGGGCGCGCGCTGCAATGGTTCAAGGCGGCGGCAAACACACCGCTCAACGAGCAACAATCGGCATGGCGGGTGCGTGCGGCGTTGCGCGCGCAGGACTGGGCAGAGGTGCTGGCGGACATCAATGCGATGGGCGACCAGCAACGCGACGCTACCTGGCAATACTGGAAAGCGCGCGCACTGCAGGCATTGGGCAAGCCCGCCGAGGCGAACAAATTGCTCATACCGTTAAGCGGTGAATACAACTTTTACGGCCAATTAGCGGGCGAGGAATTGGCTGGCTCGCAGGCACTGGGTTCTGTGGCCAAACCCAAAGCGGGTTTGCCGGTGACAACATATAAACCCGGCATGCAGGATATTGACGCTATGCTGGCGCTGCCCGGCATTCGGCGCACGCTGGCGTTGTATCGCATGGATATGCGCGTTGAGGCGATGAAGGAATGGAACTGGGCGGTGCGTAATTTCAACGACCACGAGTTGCTCACCGCAGCAGAAATCGCGCGGCGCAACGAAATGTACGATCGCGCCATCAATGCGGCGGACAAGACGGTGAACATTCATGATTTCAGTTTGCGCTACCTTGCGCCTTACCGCGATGCCTTGCAGACGCATATCCGCGAGAACGGGCTGGAAAGATCGG
>CAIZNF010000714.1 GCA_903934275.1 uncultured Nitrosomonadales bacterium | reverse complement strand
GTTTTCCAGATTGCTCACTCCCGAAAACTATTTTCACAGCCTGATTCAATGGTGGATGAGCGATACGCTCGGGGTCATTCTGATTACCCCCTTGATACTGGTCTGGTGGCGGGCGAAAAATGATTGGCGCGAGGCGGGGAAAAAGATAGAAGCAGTCTTGTTGCTTGGCCTGACGGTTTTGGTTGACCAGATAGTTTTTCTCGGCTGGTTGCACGATAGTGTTGGGCAGATAGCCAAAGGCTACTGGATGTTCCTGCTCGCCACCTGGGTGGCAGTGCGCCTCGGAACCCGTGGAACAGTGATCGCTTTGCTCGTGGTGGCGATACAGGCGTTGCTGGGTGCAATTCGGGGCACTGGTTTTTTCGCCGACGATATTGCCCAGACCCATCTGGCCAATTATTGGTTTTATATGGTGAGCTTGTCCGTGACCAGCATGGCGCTGGCCACTTATTTCACCGAGCGCAAGCAGGCCGAAGAAGAGCTACGCATCGCCGCCACCGCATTCGAGTCTGACGATGGCATGATGGTCAACGATGCCGAAAATGTAATTTTGCGGGTCAACCACGCTTTCACCGGAATCACTGGCTACACGGCAGAGGAGGCTGTGGGTCAGACACCGGGCATGCTCAAGTCGGACCGCCATAATGCGGTCTTTTATGCCGCGATGTGGGAAAAACTCCGGAGTACCGGGACATGGAAGGGCGAAATATGGAATCAGCGCAAAAATCGTGACGTGTATCCAGCGCAGTTCACCATCACCGCAGTGAAGGAAAATATCGTGGATGTCACCCACTACGTTGCCACGCTGCATGACATTACCGAACGCAAGGCGGCGGAAGCGGAAATCAACAATCTGGCCTTTTATGACACTTTGACGCAACTGCCCAACCGCCGCATGTTAAATGATCGCTTGTGCCAAACAATAGCCGCCAGCAAGCGCAGCGGTTGTTATGGTGCGCTGATGTTCCTCGATCTGGATAATTTCAAATCGCTCAATGACACGCACGGGCATGGTGTGGGCGACTTGTTGCTGATAGAAGCGGCGCGCCGCATTGCCGGTTGTGTGCGCGAGACGGATACCGTTGCGCGTTTCGGCGGCGACGAGTTCGTGGTGATGCTCGGTGAGTTGGTTGTGGACAAGGCAGAATCCGCCACACATGCCAGTATCGTCGCGGAAAAAATCCGCACTACTTTGGCCGAGCCCTATTTGCTGACATTCAAGCACGAAGGTGAAGCGGAAACGACCGTCGAGCACCATTGCGCGGCGAGCATCGGCGTAGTGTTATTCAATGGTGAAGCCAGCCCGGAAGACATCATCAAGTGGGCGGATATAGCGATGTATCAAGCGAAAAATGGCGGGCGCAATAGGGTTTGTTTTTTTGAATAGATACGAACAGCAGCCCGGATGATGCAATGGAATCCGGGGCGCTTTCTGGTATGCCCGCTGCCCCGGATTACGCTTCGCTGCATGGCTACAGCCCGGTGGGCTACGCCTGTCTATATTTGGCCAGCTTTGCTAATGCTGTTGCATGTTGTTTACATAGCGTTGCAATAAGATGTTGGATTCGCCGCCGAGGTTAACGAATTGGCAACCTGCGCGTTTGATCATGTGCCCGGATTTGGTGGGCAATGAAACCAGGCTCCTCACTATTACCGTGGCGCTGATGACGCCCAAGCCGGGTAATTTGATCTGACAATTTTCGTAAGTTTGCCCCTGTATGAGCTCGATATCGGTCTCCACACAGGTCAATTTCATGCCTCCGGCACTAATATCCATCAGATTCACTTCGCACGGCTGGTTGGACTTTAGCTTGTCTGTTGGAATGGCGCAGCGCAAAGGCTTGGCGGGTTGGATGCCGATCCGGAAGCTGTCCCGCCGCTGCAGCCGGTAAATACATTTTGGCAATGGCAGATAAAATGCCGAATAACCCTGATATTCCATGCTGCGCGCCTGCTTGGCGTTAAATTGCACTTTAACATTCAAATGGGTGCTGACAATGAACAGGTCGCCGCCTTCGATAATCCGTTTGTTGTCCTGCTCATTGGTGCTCTGCTCCAGCCACAACCCTTTGTCTGTGGCGCACAATAGCGTGGTCAGCATAAAGCAGCTCCCATCAACACAATCGAGCGCGACGCGAGTTGCATTCTCGGCAATGTATTTTAATATCGATACCATTTCTTTTG
>CAIZNF010000713.1 GCA_903934275.1 uncultured Nitrosomonadales bacterium | reverse complement strand
TTGAGCTGTAGTTTTTTCTATAAAGGGGCAACACGTGGAATTTAGCATAAAACAAAGCAGTCCGGACAAACAGCCCAGTGGCTGCATAGTGGTCGGCGTATATGAAGATGGCAAGCTTTCGCCGGCGGCACAACTGCTCGATAAGGCGACGGAGCACCAGTTGAGCAGCTTGGTCGCGCGCGGCGACATGAGTGGAAAATCCGCATCCACCCTGTTGCTGCACAAGCTTCCCGGTGTCGCTGCCGAACGCGTGTTGCTGGTCGGTCTGGGCAAAGCGAGCGAGCTGAACAACAAGACCAGCGTCGAGATATTGCGCGCAACCTTCGTTGCATTGAACACCACCGCCGCCAAGGATGCTGCGCTCTACATTATTGATGAAGGTGTCGGCAAGGATGCGTCTTGGGTCGTCAAACAGGCGGCATTTTCCGCCGCCGAGCAGGCTTTTCGCGCCGACGGCATGAAGAGCAAACCCTCCAAGCCCGCCGCACTGAAGAGCGTCACCTTCGCCACGCTGGGCAAACCAGTTGCCGCGTTGAAAAATGCGCTCGACCAAGCCGCCGCGACCGCACAGGGCATGGAGCTCGCCAAGACACTGGGCAACCTGCCGGGCAACATCTGCACACCCACCTACCTTGCCGCCAAATCGCTGGCCTTGTCCAAGGCACACAAGAGCATCAAGACCACCGTGCTGGAAGAAAAAGACATGCAAAAACTGGGCATGGGTTCTTTTCTTTCCGTCACACGCGGTAGCGAGCAACCCGCAAAGCTGATTACGATGGAATACTGCGGTGCGGACAAAAAGCAGAAACCCATCGTACTGGTCGGCAAGGGCATCACTTTCGACTCCGGCGGCATCTCGCTCAAGCCCGGTGCCGAAATGGATGAGATGAAATACGACATGTGCGGCGCAGCCAGCGTGCTCGGCACCATGCAGGCCATCGCCGAGATGGGGCTGAAACTCAACGTGGTCGGCGTAATCCCGACTTGCGAAAACCTGCCCAGCGGTACAGCCACCAAACCCGGCGACATCGTCACCTCAATGTCCGGACAGACCATCGAGATACTCAACACAGATGCCGAAGGCCGCCTCATCCTGTGCGACGCGCTCACCTACTCGGCGAAATTTCATCCCGACACCGTGATCGACATCGCCACGCTAACCGGTGCCTGCGTCATCGCGCTAGGGCATGTCGCCAGCGGCCTGTTCAGCAACGATGACAAGCTTGCCCAAGAGTTGCTGGCAGCAGGCGAACAGGCGCATGACCGCGCTTGGCAACTACCGTTATGGGAAGACTATCAACCACTGCTGGACAGTAACTTCGCCGACATGCAGAACATCGGCGGGCGGGCGGGCGGCACCATTACCGCCGCCTGTTTCCTGTCACGTTTCACCAAGGATTACCGCTGGGCGCATCTGGACATCGCCGGAACGGCTTGGAAATCCGGCAAGGACAAGGGTGCGACCGGGCGACCGGTACCATTGCTCACCCAATATTTAATTAACCGGGCCAACAGCAAATGATTTGCCACAGAGCACACACACAGAGAAGCGGTAGTTTTTCTCTGCGGACTTTGTGGCTTAATGGTTTCAAACCATGACCAAAATAGATTTCTACACCGGCTCGCAAGACAAGCTGCGCACCGCTTGTCAGTTGAGCCACAAGGCGATGCAGAATGGCGTGCGCACGGTCATCAGCACACACGATGCCGTGAGCGCCGACGCGCTGGATAAGCTGCTGTGGCATTACCCTGCCACAGCCTTTATCCCGCATTGCCATAGCGATGCCGCTGAAGCCGCGCAAATAAATGTTGTGCTCAGTCATGGCAGCGACAAATTTCCGCATCACGATCTATTAATTAGCCTGCACAGCGAATGCATGCCATTTTTCAGCCGTTTCGAGCGTGTCATAGAAATTATCGGCAACGATGAGGAAGACAGCCGTCTGGGGCGGGAGCGTTACAAGTTTTATAAGGATCGCGGCTATGAACTGCGCCATTTTGATCTAGCCAATATTGATTCGCCACATCATTGAGTCATCCGGAATACCAGCACATGACCTCGACCAAGTTATCCAACAGCAACCTGCCGGGCAACTTACCCTTGCTGACCCAAGTGGTGGAAACGGATACACCGGATGACTTACCCACGCTTACCGATGTTGTCGCCGATGCCGCCAATGATTTTCCAGATACTGCCAATGATTCCGCAAATACCAAAGGCACACAGCCCGCTGCTCTTCCGCCACACATACTTGGCGAAGAGGAGTTGCAGAAGATATTGCATTACCTGAAAGCGCATCTCGAACCCATTCTCCCTGAAGCATCTGTTCCACTGCCGCGCATACTTGGCGAGGAAGAGTTGCAGCAGATATTGCATTATCTAAAAACGCACATCGAAACCATCCTTCCCGAAGCCGCACCACCACCGCCGCACGTGCTTGGCGAGGAGGAACTTCAGCAGATATTGCGTTACCTAAAAACGCACATCGAAACCATCCTTCCCGAAGCCGCACCACCACTGCCGCACGTGCTTGGCGAGGAGGAACTTCAGCAGATATTGCGTTACCTAAAAACGCACATTGAAACCATCCTTCCCGAAGCCGTACCACCACCGCCGCACGTGCTTGGCGAGGAGGAACTTCAGCAGATATTGCATCACCTAGAAGCGCACGTCGAAGCCATGTTGGCAAGCAAGCTCAGCCTCCATTTCGAAAAACTGCGCGACGCGCTAAACGCGCACCTCGATTCAAAAATTCAGTAGGCTGGAATAGCTCCGTCTGTTGGTCGATCGCCGCTATTTATTCCACAGCCTGCGGCTCAAATTGAGCAAATCCATTATTACCGCTTCATCAATCCGTTATAATCACGCCCCTATTCCGCAGCACCCCGATCAAACAATAAAATTACACATATGGAACTCGCAAAAAGTTTTGAACCGAAGGAGATTGAGGCGCGCTGGTATCCCCAGTGGGAGCAGTCCGGCCATTTCAAGGCCGGGCTAGACCCGAATAAAACTGACAATTTTTGCATCCTGCTGCCACCGCCCAATGTGACCGGCACGCTGCACATGGGGCACGGTTTCAACCAGACGCTGATGGATGCACTGACCCGCTACCACCGGATGCGCGGCGACAACACGCTGTGGCAACCGGGCACCGACCATGCGGGCATCGCCACGCAGATTGTCGTCGAACGCCAGCTCGACGCGCAGGGCATCTCGCGCCACGATTTGGGCCGCGAGAAATTTCTGGAGAAAGTGTGGGAGTGGAAAGAAGAATCCGGTTCCACCATCACCCAACAAATGCGCCGCCTCGGCACCTCGCCGGACTGGTCGCGCGAACGCTTCACGATGGATCACGGCTTGAACAAAACCGTCACCGAGACCTTCGTGCGCCTGTATAACGAAGGCCTGATCTATCGCGGCAAGCGGCTGGTCAATTGGGATCCGAAGCTGCACACCGCCGTGTCCGATCTGGAAGTGGTACAGGAAGAAGAAGACGGCTTCATGTGGCATATCCGCTATCCGCTGGCCGAACCGGATGCCATGCATGGCCTGACGTATTTGACCGTAGCCACCACCCGCCCCGAGACCATGCTCGGCGACGTGGCGGTGATGGTGCACCCCGAAGACGAACGCTATAAACACCTGATCGGCAAGCAGGTGAAACTGCCGCTGTGCGAGCGCGATATTCCGATCATCGCCGACGACTATGTGGACAAGGAATTCGGCACCGGTTGTGTGAAGGTCACGCCCGCGCATGATTTCAACGACTATGCGGTGGGGCAGCGCCACAAGCTGCCGCAAATCTGCATCCTCACGCTGGATGCAAAGATCAACGAACTTGCGTCTGCAAAATACCAAGGCCTCGACCGATTCGACGCGCGCAAACAGATCGTCTCTGACCTCGAAGCAGCAGGCCTGCTGGAAAAAGTCGACAAGCACAAACTCAAGGTACCGCGCGGCGACCGCACCCATGTGATCATCGAGCCGATGTTGACCGACCAGTGGTTTGTCGCGATGAGCCAGCCGGGTAAAGAAGGAAAAAGCATCACCGCGCAGGCGCTGGAATGTGTCGCCTCCGGCGAGATCAAGTTCCACCCGGAAAACTGGGTGAACACCTACAACCAGTGGCTGAACAACATCCAGGACTGGTGCATCTCGCGCCAGCTGTGGTGGGGGCATCAGATTCCGGCCTGGTACGGCGACGACGGCAAGGTGTATGTCGCGCACGACGAGGCCGAAGCGCAACAACTCGCGGCAAAGGATGGCTACACCGGCAACCTCAAGCGTGACGACGATGTGCTCGACACATGGTTCTCCTCCGCATTGTGGCCATTCTCCACGCTGGACTGGACACCTGAGTATCCGGCGAAATCCAATCCCGCACTCGACCTGTACCTACCTTCCTCGGTGCTGGTCACCGGCTTCGACATCATCTTCTTCTGGGTGGCGCGCATGGTGATGCTGACCAAGCACATCACCGGCAAGATTCCGTTCAAGGATGTGTATGTGCACGGCCTGATCCGCGACGCGGAAGGCCACAAAATGTCCAAGTCCAAGGGTAACGTGCTCGACCCGATAGACCTGATCGACGGCATCGGCATCGAGGAACTGGTGAAGAAACGCACTGGCGGGTTGATGAACCCCAAGCAGGCGGAACAGATCGAGAAGCGTACGCGCAAGGAATTTCCGCAGGGCATCTCCGGCTTCGGCACCGATGCGTTAAGGTTTACCTTCGCCTCGCTCGCCTCGCCGGGACGCGACATCAAGTTCGATATGCAGCGCTGTGAGGGCTATCGCAATTTCTGCAACAAGTTGTGGAATGCGACACGCTTCGTGCTGATGAATTGCGAGGGCAAGGACTGCGGCTTGACTGAGCACGGCAAGGATAACTGCCACAGCGGTTATCTCGATTTTTCTCCAGCCGACCGCTGGATCACCAGCCAATTGCAGCGAGTTGAAGACGAAGTGGCCAGACATTACGCCGACTACCGCTTCGACCTGCTGGCCAAGGCAATCTACGAATTTGTCTGGGATGAATACTGCGACTGGTATGTGGAATTGGCGAAGGTGCAGCTCGCAGCCCCCCTCCCCAACCCTCCCCCGGAGGGAGAGGGGGCAAACGACTCTCCTCTGTCGAGAGAAGACCTTTCAATTCTTGCCCAACAGCGCGCCACGCGGCGCACGTTGGTGCGCGTGCTGGAAACCGTACTGCGCCTCGCCCATCCGCTGATCCCGTTCATCACCGAAGAGCTCTGGCAAAAGGTTGCGCCGGTCGCCGGTCGCGGCAAAGGGGATGGTTCTGAATCGCTGATGCTGCAAGCTTACCCGCGCGCCGACCTAGCACGTTGCGACGAGAAATCCGAAGCCTGGGTGGCAACGCTAAAATCCGTAGTCAATGCCTGTCGCAGCCTGCGCGGCGAGATGAATCTTTCACCCGCGCAGCGCGTGCCGCTAATTATCGCAACAGGAACCGCTGCCGAAGATGCCGCCACGGTCACGGCGCTCGCACCTTACATCAGCAGCCTCGCCAGACTCAGCGAAGTGCAAATCGTTGAGGACCTGCCGCAGGCCGATGCGGCAGTCGCCATTGCCGGACCATTCAGGCTGATGTTAAAGGTAGAAATTGATGTTGCCGCAGAACGCGAACGCCTGGACAAGGAAATCGTGCGCCTGCAAGGTGAAATTGCCAAGACACAAGGCAAGCTATCCAACAGCAGTTTTGTAGACCGCGCTCCGGCGGCGGTGGTGGAGCAGGAACGCAAACGTATGGAGGATTTCAGCGTGACGCTGGTGCAACTGCAAACGCAGCGTGGCAAACTGAGCTAACGACGGCGAATCAAAAAAACAAATTCGCCGTCCTGTTCAGCCGAGGACAACAGCTCGTTGCCGGTCTGACGGCAGAACACCACGAAATCCGCAGGTGACTCAGGGTCGGTTGCCAACACTCTGAGCACCTGTCCACTGGTCATTTGCGACAGGGATTTCTTGGTGCGCAATATCGGCAGCGGACAGCTCAGTTTGCGCGCATCCAGCTCCAGATCAAACTCCATCACACGCTCGCTGCAACATCGCTTCCCGTTCCGTGGCTATGATATTTTTGAAACCTGCCATTCCTTTATTCCTTACTTTCGCAAAACCAACTGACCTCGATTTTAACGCAAAATGACCTACACTCACCGTTCCTGCGTTACCTGACAAAACGACAATTTATCCCGAGCTGCTAGAAACATTTGATACAACAGGCTAATTCATGGATAATGTGCCCCGCTTGGCCGGGGTGATGGAACTGGTAGACGTGCCGGACTCAAAATCCGG
>CAIZNF010000712.1 GCA_903934275.1 uncultured Nitrosomonadales bacterium | reverse complement strand
GGTGAAACATTTCAATAGTTTTTTGGAAAACTGGATGATTGACGATCACATTGTCAGGCGGGATATGCAGATGAAACCGGCGCTACAAGCCCATGACTACACATTTTGGCCCAGCTGGAAAGACAATGAAACAAACCATCTTGCCGGGCGTACTGCAAATCTTTATCTGGAACATTAACCCTTAACTTGAGGGGGCCTCTATAAATTATAGAGGTTCCCTGTATGGTTACAGCCCATTTTGCAAGACTAATACGGCCAAATAGACCGAGAAATGTCCACCTCTTGGATGGCAACGCAAGGGGGTTGGCTCAGATAAAACCATCCGGCTGAGCACAGACCTGTGCAGCAATGTTTGGTCTTATGCTGTCAACATCTTGTTACAAATACGCCCAACTTTTACCTTTGCGCTGAGCAATTGAACAAGACCGGCAAGATATAATCAATCGCTCGAAATATATCGCCTTTCATACAACAGCCTCAGATGAACGCCATTCTGCCAACAACACCCATCATCCGCATTGCCGGGCTGACATTGCACTTTGACGACGGCCAAACCAAGGCTTTAAATGGCGTAGAGCTAGACATTCGCGAGGGCGAATTTGTTGCGATTGTTGGTCCTAGTGGCTCAGGAAAATCCAGTTTACTGAATGTGATTGGCACGCTGGATATTCCCACTTCCGGCGTTATTTTTTTCCACGATCAGGCGTATTCAGATATCAGGAACGCCTCCTTATTTCGTCGTGAAAATTTTGGTTTTATATTTCAAGGCTTCCATCTGATTCCAACGCTTTCTGCGCTCGATAATGTAATCGTGCCAACTATCGGCTGCGCCGGTGAGACAGATGACTATCGCGCGCGCGCCAAATCGCTGCTGACGGATTTAGGATTGGCCGAAAGGCTCAATCATTTTCCGGGCAAGCTGTCCGGTGGCGAGCGTCAGCGCGTGGCGATTGCACGCTCGTTAATAAATCGGCCACGCGTGATTTTGGCGGATGAACCGACCGGTAGCCTGGATAGTGAAAATGCGCAGCAAGTGTTGGACTTGCTAACCGGCATCGTTAAACGACAAGGTCTCACGCTGATTATGGTGACGCACGACACCAGTGTTTCCGCACGCGCGGATCGCATTGTTCGGATGCGGGACGGCAAGGTTGAGCACACACAAGGAACTGCACCGTGAACCTCTTTCGCTTTGCTTTGGACAATCTTTATCGCCGGCCTGCACGCAGCAGTTTGACGGTTTCCGCTATTTCTCTTGGGATTGCCGCTGTGGTTGCTTTAACCAGTATCGCCTGGGGGTTTGAGGCAAGCTGGCAAAAAGCCAACGACGCGCGTGGAACTGACTTGATCATCGCACGCACCGCCAGTCAAAACACCATGCCGTCGCCATTTGTGGCGGAAAAAATACAATTGGCGCTGGTTAAATTGCCGCACGTCAAAGAAGTGGTTGGCCTGTTGAGCGAAATGTTAACTGTCAGCGCAGACGCGCCGCCCGCATTTGTATTCGGCTGGGTATACGGCAGTTATTTGTGGGATCACTTGAAGTTAATAGATGGACGCTGGCCTGCTGATAGCAACGAAGCGGTAGTAATGATCGGCTCGCTGTCTTCAGAAATTCTGCATAAGAAATCTGGTGACTACGTGGAAATCGAGGGAAAAACATTTACCGTTGCAGGTATTTTTGAAAGCAGCGCAGTGGTAGAAAATGGCGCGGTAATTATGACACTGAATCAAGCGCAGCAACTTACCGATAAACCGGGCAAGGTAAATTTTCTGAATATCAAAGTGGATGCCAGCGCGACTGAGGCGGATTTACTTTTTATCAAAGAGCATGTAAAAAATTCCATGCCGGGATTTTTGGCGATCACATCCGGTGAACTGGTTGCCAACAACGCGGTGGTACGCATTTCCAAAGCCATGAGCAATGCCACCATTTTAATTGCTGGCTTAGTTGGTGCGCTGGTGGTGTTTAATACCATGCTGATGAGTATCAACGAACGCACGCGTGAAATAGGCATTTTGCTCGCATTGGGTTGGCAGCGTGCCACCATTATAAAACTCGTGCTCTGCGAGGCAATGATTCTATCGCTGGTCGGCGGCGTGATTGGAATATTGCTCGGTGTCGGTATTGCGTTTGGCTTGGAACATATCGAGTTGATGCGTGGCAAAATAGATGCGATTTTTCCCATTCCGTTCTTTTTCGCGGTGTTGGGGCTGTCGGTGATATTGGGAATTTTCGGCGGTTTGTATCCCGCATTAAAAGCGTCCAGTTTATTGCCCTCCAATGCGCTGAGGCACGAGTGATGCGTTACGCAAAACATATTTTTGCATTGATGATTTTCTTTGCCAACCAGAGCGATGGCTCGGAACAAAGCACCGGCGCGTTAGCGGCGATGATGAAACAGGCCAAATACTCAGCAGGATTTGAAGCGCGCATGAATGTGCTGGTGACAAAGGCAAATGGCGCACGCGGCACGCCGTTTAAAGTGGCAGTGATTGGCCAATTTAACACCGATAAACAACGCGTACGCATTAACGGCGTTGCGCCGGAATCGGTGCGCGCAAGATTTTTTGCCGCCGAGCGCAACGGCGATGGCGATATCCAATCAGTGGCCTATAGTACGGTCAATGATGCAGCTCAATTTGATTCAAACAAAAAATTATTCAATTCCGAATTAGTGATCTGGGATATGTTCAGCCCATGGTGGAGCTGGCCTAAACAAGCAGCGCTGGCCAACGAACGGATCAACGCGCGCGAGTGCATCAACATTCGTTCTGTTTCAGACGATATAAATTTGCTTATCCGTGAAGTAGAAAGTTGTGTTGATGTCAAAGCCAAGCTATCGATAAGAACGCGCTTTTTTGATAGCCGCCACACTTTAATTCGCACCGCCACCGTTTGGCAAACTATGCGAAAGGGCGATTCTGACGCGCTAGCGGCAAAAAAATTAACTATCACCGATGCCGCTGGAACGGTGACTGAAATTGAAGTGTACGCGGGTGACGAGCAATACCAAATTACTACCGAAACTTTTTCGGCACTCGATGTTGCGCGCAACAAAAAACCGGGGCCGCGATGAAAGTAAGTCTCCCCCCCGGCAAAGCCGGGGGCTTCAGCAATGTGGATAGGGGCAAATAAACCTAAGCCTGACGAGCTGGAACTAAAATAATAGGTCGGGCTCTGCCCGACATGGTGGGCAGAGCCCACCCTACGGTTTCGT
>CAIZNF010000711.1 GCA_903934275.1 uncultured Nitrosomonadales bacterium | reverse complement strand
TGGATACACAGACCTGCTACTTGGTGAATCAGTGGGGATTCTTGGCGCATTGCAGCGTAAATTCGTGGAGCGGGTAAAAAACTCCACAGAACGCATCCGCAGTTTGACAGACGATCTGATCCAGATCACGACCCTGGAAACCGAATTGAATTACCTCAAAACCGAATCTGTTGATCTCAATTCGATCATCGATAATGCCATGTCCTATACCAGCACACAGGTGCGCGAGAAGAATATTTCCATCCATCTGGAATTACCAAAAACGCTTGAACCTATTCAGGCAGACCGTGATGCGCTTCAACAAATACTCATACATCTGCTGCAAAACGCAGGAGCGGCAACTCCCTTCGAAGGCACGATCAAACTCAAGGTAGAAACTCAAACCGAGGATGGAATGGATTTCATCCTCATTCAAGTAGCGGATAGCGGCGGCGGAATAGCGGCTGACGATTTGGCACGTGTCTTCACCCGTCTTTATCGCGCAGAAAATGTTCTCATTCAAGGTGTCGGCGATACTGGAGTAGGGCTTTCCATTGCGAAGAAATTAACCGAAGCACAACACGGGCGGATTTGGGTGGAAAGCGAGCAAGGGGTCGGCTCGGCATTCAGTGTATTATTGCCAATTTCCGGAGCAGCAACGCTTGAAAAACAACAAAAGAACCAGGTAGACAATTAATGAAAGGCGTGCTCGGCTTTAGGAATGCGATCGTGGTCGCACTGATCTCTGTCGGGTTAATTATTGGAGCGTTATCAATTTCATTGGTGGAATTCGTACCAGAAGCAGCATCCACAGCAACCACGAACCTGCTCCCATCGCCAGTACCTCTCACCGCGACATCGACGTTGACACCCAGTTTGGTGCCAACGAACGCGCCTGAATCGCCCATTCCCAGCATTACAGCAACATTTACAAATACAGCCACGCCCCCCACTTCGTGTCAGCCTCCATTTGGATGGATTAGCCAGATCACCGTTCAGGTTGGGGATACTCTCGACAGCATTGCTATTCGTAATCGAGTCAGCAAGGATGACTTGCGAAGCGCAAATTGTTTATTGAGCGATACCCTAATCACAAGCTCAAAACTATATGTCCCTCCCACCCCTACCAGCACTATTATTACCAGCACCATTGCCAGCACCAGTGCTAGATGTATTCCCGGTGCAACCGGCTGGGTACATAGCTACATTGTTCAATCTGGCGACACTCTATTTCGTATTGGCTACAGTCATTACACAACATTAGATTTGATGCGAAAAGCAAACTGCAGGGTAAGCGATACGATCTATGCAGGTGAAAATCTTTGGGTTCCAAATATTGCCACGCGTACTCCTAGCCCCACTTCCTTCATACCGAGCAACACGCCAGTGACACCCACATCAACAGCCACCCCGACTGATATTCCTACGTCAACAGCCACCCCGACTGACATCCCCACTTCAATACCGACCCCAACAGATATACCTGTATCTCCAACCCCATAGTTTTTTCGTATTTGCATAAAATATTCAGGCACAAAACATTCACTCATGAATATTGTTTTAATATTCGGCAAAGTTATATGAAAGCATCTCCCCATTTTTATGTGCCTCTTGTAATTCTAGGTATTTTGTTATCTGCATGTGGAGCATTTTCTCAAACCCCTCAACAAGCGCAACTGCCTTTTACGT
>CAIZNF010000710.1 GCA_903934275.1 uncultured Nitrosomonadales bacterium | reverse complement strand
GGGTTCAAACATTACACGTACTGCATTTATAGCGCATCTTCAGAAACACTACTGAAAGCATCTCCATGAAATATGAAATCCTCTCACTCAGCGAGGAAAATGAACACGGTGTCGTTTCGGCAAAAGAAATCATATCGGTATTGAAACACATTGCCGACAACGGAACTCGCGTCGCACTTTATTACATTGATGGAAATTACTTCATCATGACCACGTTGCTGGATGTCAACGACAAAGGGTTGTGGTTGGAGCAGAGCACGAATGAACGGGACAATAATCGTATTCTCGAAAGCGACGATCTGATTATCGTCAGCACCCATTTGAACGTTAAAGTGCAATTTAGCGCCAAGAAGGCGCGCAGCGTGGAACATCAAGGTTATCCGGCCTTTCATTTGCCATTGCCGAAATGTATTTATCGGCTACAGCGGCGGGACAGTTTCCGGATCGATGTCCAAACTGCCAAACCTTTGCGCTGCGTCATTCCAGCGGGTGAACCGGATTCCAAGCAGTCGTATGAAGTAGCGCTGATGGATATTAGCGCCGGTGGCATGAAGCTGACCTATGCAGAGGGCGATATAGAACTCGTGCAGGGACAAACTTATGAAAAATGCCAAATCAAATTACCCGATTTGGACACAATCAGCGTGACTATAATAGTGCGAAGCCTGTTTTCGTTGTCCACCAAATCCGGGCACACGATTAAACGCGCAGGATGCCAATTTATTAACCTCAGCACCGCATCCAATGTTTTGTTGCAACGCTATGTGAACAGCATGCAACGGGCGAAACACGTCGTTTAAAACAAGCCGAACAAGAGGGGTCAAAACGTGTGCGGGAGCGGACTCCAGCCCGCGAACCGTTAAATCGCGACCTGGAGGTCGCTCCTACGCGGCACTATTTTGGTCTTGGCTGCCCGGCTTATGTTCACTCATCCCTGCAAAATCATACTCCCGCCCGCAGCACTAACCCTTTGAGATATGATCCTTCCGGAAAGCTGAGGAGTATCGGATGATCGTTGCTGGCGTGGAGTTGATGAATGATTTGCGCATCCACTCCGGCATCAAGCGCGGCTCCGGCAATGATTTTTTGAAACAACTCCGCATTGATGCCGCCGGAACAGGAATAAGTGACGAGCAGACCGCCCGGACGCAGCAGCTTGAAGCCGAGCAGGTTGATATCCTTGTAGCCGCGTGCGGCCTTTTCGGCAAAAGCGGCGGTGGGGGCAAACTTGGGAGGATCGAGGATGATGAGATCGAATGATCGGCCTTGGTCGCGCAGTTTGCGCAGCGCTTGAAATACGTCGGCTTCCAGCCATTCGGCGCGCGTTGCATCCAGGCCGTTGTTCGATAAATTTTCTTTGGCGATGCGCAATGCATCACCCGATGCGTCGATAGACAGCACCGATTTTGCGCCGCCGCGCAAGGCGTACAGCGAAAAACCCCCGGTGTAACAAAAGCAATTCAGCACGTCCTTGTCGCGCGCCAGTATTTCGGTCAGCGCACGGTTGTCGCGCTGGTCGAGATAAAAACCAGTTTTTTGCCCGGCCACCGCATCCACCTTGAAATGCAATCCATGTTCGATTACTTCGACGCTTTCCGGCAATATGCCGCGCAACACGCCGTTGCGCGGCGCCAAGCCTTCCAGCGTGCGAGAGTCGGAATCGGAGCGCTCATAGATGCACACGGGATCGCATAATTGTTGCAGGATATCGGCGCAAGTGTCGCGCCAGCGCTCCGGCCCCGCACTGCCGATCTGCATCACCAGCACGTCGCCGTATCGATCAACGACCAAGCCCGGCAGGCCGTCTGATTCGGCGTGGATCAGGCGCATTCCCCCTCCCTCCTTCCCAACCCCGGAGGGATGGGGACTTGCTATCACTCTCCCCACGGGTGAGGGATTGAGGGAGGGGGTGTGGTTGCGTGCCGCTATCGCATTGGCGATACGGCGGCGAAAAAATTCTGCGTCAATCTTTTCCTCTTCGCGCCATGACCAGGCGCGTGCGGTAATTTGCGAAGCGGAGTTATATGCTGCCCAAGCGAGAAAATTCCCCGAAGCATCGCGTACCTTTAGCGTGTCGCCGCTGATGGGCGCTCCATCCACACGCTCGATCGCACCGGAAAAAATCCACGGGTGGCGGCGTAACAGGGATTTTTCGCGGCCTGCCTTGAGCACGATGGCGGGCTGAGCGGCTGCATTGCCGATGATCGGCTGCGCTGTGCTACGTGGAATATTTTTTTGTTCGCCGGATGAACTGCCACCGCGCGCAGTTCGGTTGCGAAAATCCCGGTTCCCTTGCGAGGGGCGGTGCGGTGTCGAATGTGCTTTGGGCTTCTGACTAGTCATATTTTCTTCTTGGCGCGCGGATGTGCCGCATCGTAAATTTTGCTGAGGTATTGAAAATCCAGATGCGTGTAAACCTGCGTGGTGGAAATGCTGGCGTGGCCGAGCATCTCCTGCACGGCGCGCAAGTCGCCGCTGGATTGCAGCACATGAGTGGCAAACGAATGGCGCAACAAGTGCGGATGCACATTGCTGGTGATGCCTTGTTTGATGCCCCATTGCTTCATGCGCAGTTGCACCACGCGCGGCGAGATGCGTTGGCCGCGCTGCCCGACGAACAGCGCTGCCTCGCCCGCCTTGGCAAACTGGTCGCGCACCGCCAGCCAAGCCTGCAATGCGGCGATGGCGAAAGCGCCGAGCGGCACGACGCGCGTCTTGCTGCCTTTACCGGTGACGCGCACTTCGCCCGCATTTATGTCAGCGCGCATAGATTCAAGTTCAAGTCCAACCAGTTCGGCCAGACGTAGGCCGGAGGAATAAAATAATTCAAATATTGCCTTGTCGCGAATTGCTTCCGGCGTATCGGCCTTCAGATCGACCATACGCACCGCTTCATCGGGCGACAAGGCTTGCGGCAGATTCTTCGGCGATTTGGGCGCGCGCAGGCCGACACAGGGATTATCGGTCAGGCCGTGATCACGCATCAGATAAGTATAAAAACCACGCCACGCAGACAGCATACGCGCCAGAGAGCGCCCGCCCAGACCCTTGCCGTGCAGTTGCGCGATATAGCGGCGGATGTGGTGGATTTTAAGGCTTGCCAGCGGTGTCGCGGCGGCCAGTTCGAATAAGCGCCCGATGTCGCGCGCATAATTTTCGGCGGTCAGTGCGGAGTATTGCTTCTCATTGCGCAGCCACGCCAGATAGCCTTTTAGATAGGCTTGGTTGGGTGTGGAGGTGCTGGTCATAAATCGTCATTCACGCCCGGCTGAAGGCCCGTTTATCCCGAACATAATCAAAGGGCGTGGCGTGCCCAATTGCGGCAGCGTCAGTCATGTCTGCGAGATAAACGGATGCAGCGCACTGCATACTGTTTCGCCGATACGCTCCAAAAACACCGTGCCCATCTCCGGATAGAAACGCTGCTTGTCTTCACTGGCCAGCACCAGCAGGCCGATAGTTTCGCTGCCGGCGTGCAGCGACAAATAGGCGAATGAATGCAACTGCGCGGCAGCTTCGCCGAACCAGGCTGAGGTGTCGTGCGCGGCGTGATGCAAACAGACAGGCTGCGCCTGCGCCTCGGCGAATGCCAACACTTCCGCGCTGGGCGGGTTGGCTTGCCACAGGCGTAACACAGTATGTGGCACGGAAAAAATATCGCGCAACAGATGCGGGATCATTTCCCGCAAGGTAATCAGGTCGCGTGCGGCGAACAGTGCGACGGTGAACTCGTGTACCTTGTGCTGTAGCGCGTCGTTTGCTTTGGCAAATTCAATCAATTCGTGCAACTTCTTTTCCAGCTCCTTGTTTTTATCGCGCAACGCCAGCAGTTGCCGCTCGCTTAACGAAACCATACGTCCGCCGTGCGGGTGCGGCAAGTTGATCTGCGCCAACGTCTCGATATGCTCTTCAAAAAACTGCGGGGTATCCCGCAAATATTGTGCGACATCTTCCGATCTCATCGTGGCTCCCTATAGAATAATTTCGCCTTCAAATACTGTTATCGCCGGACCGGTCATCAGCACTGGCTGACCCTCCCCACCCCATGCAATAGTCAACGCGCCGCCGCGTGTCGCGACATTAACCGTGCTGTCGAGCAGGCCGCGCCGAATGCCCGACACTGTAGCCGCACAAGCCCCGGTGCCGCACGACAGGGTTTCGCCCGAGCCGCGTTCATACACGCGCAGCCGGATATGCTGGCGGTCCATCACTTGCATGAAACCGGCATTGACGCGCTTGGGAAAGCGCGGATGATGCTCGATAAGCGGCCCGAATTTTTCCACCGGCGCAAGCTCGACATCTGACACTACCTGTACCGCGTGCGGATTGCCCATTGACAGTACGCTGACCTGGAGCGTTTCGCCCGCCACATCCAGCGGCTCACACACTGCGCCGCTGCCGCCGTTAAACGGAATGAGTTTTGCATCGAAAATCGGCGCACCCATGTCAACTGTCACGCGCCCGTCGTCTTCGAGGCGCGGTCTGATCAGGCCGCTTTGGGTTTCCACCGCGATCTCGCGCTTCGATGCAAGCTGCTGGTCATGCACGAAGCGCGCGAAGCAGCGCGCGCCGTTGCCGCATTGTTCTACCTCGCCGCCGTCGGCGTTGAAAATACGGTAGCGAAAATCTGCATCCTTATGCCGGGCTTTTTCGACCAGCAAAACCTGGTCGCAGCCCACGCCGAAATGCCGGTCAGCAAGCAGGCGCAACTGCTCCGGACTGAGCTCTATGCGCTGACGTACGCCATCCAGCACCACAAAGTCGTTGCCTGCGCCGTGCATCTTGGTGAACTTCAGCAGCATTCTTTGTCATTCCTTTTTAGTCTCTAACGGTAAAACAAGCGACAACAAATTGTTGCTTGTGGATAAAAAACTGTCATTCCGAACGAAGTGAGGAATCTTGATTTTCTTTTCATGCCAAAATCACCAAGATTTCTCGCGGAGCTCGAAATGACAATCCTTTTTGGCTGTTCGCCAAAGGCGAACCTCATTTTCCCGGCGTAGTCTGGGAAAATGCCTAGTCACTTACCAGTCAAATGATGTCAAAACGTGATAAGAATCTTTCAACAAAACCGTAGGGTGGGCCCTGCCCACCCTACATTCTTGGTTCCGGCTCGTCCGGCTTTTGATCTTTAAAAGCCCATTCAGACAAAAAACCCACTGTCCCACAGCTCCTGGGTCAACGCCCGATAGTCAGCGGCACCGGGGCTGTTCGGCGCAAAATCAAACACGTCTTTGCTATGCATGGGGCTGGTTGCCAGAGCAACGGTCTCGCCGATGCGCGTCTCGCAAACCAGCGCACCGTAGCGTTCCCTGAGTTTTTCGTAAATATCGTAAGCCATTTTGCGCCGTGGGTCGAAACGCGTCACGACAATGCGCCTTTCAAACTTGCGGTTAAGCTTTTTTTGCAGCACATTGAGCGCGCTATCGAGACGGTGTACGCCTTGCAACGAAAGAAAATCTGCCGAAACTGGAATCAGCACGCGGTCGGTCGCCAGCAAAGCGTTCAGAGTCAACACGCCCAGCATCGGGCAGCAGTCGATCAGGATGGGCACGCCGAAAAGCGCCGAATCCTCGTGCAAGCCTTGCCGTAACAGCGTTGCGGCTTTGGGGTCGCTACCGAACATGGCATCAATTTTGGCGAGCTCCAGCGATGCTGAAATAATTTTCCAGCCGGCCGGCGTTCCCTGCAACAGGCTGGAGAGCGGGGTTTTGTGTTTAAAAAATGCTGCCATGCCGCCATTCGGTGACGGCCTCGCCACACCGCTGGACAGGGTCAGATGCCCCTGGGGATCCATGTCCATCGCAATAGGACACTGCTGCGCGATATTCAGCGCAGCCGTCACGTTCAGGCAAGTAGTCGTTTTACCGACCCCGCCTTTTTGATTGAATACGGCGATTACCGCCATGACTTACTCCGGATTGAGATGCGACCGATTTCGCGATTATTCTACTGTGACTGACTTGGCCAGATTTCTGGGCTTGTCCACATCGGTGCCTTTTTGCAATGCGACGTAATATGCCAGCAGTTGCAGCGGGATAGTGTGCAGAATAGGGCTTAAATACCCGGCGTGTTCGGGCATTTGCATGATATGTATGCCATCGGCGGCGCGAATATGGGTATCCGCATCGGCAAACACATACAGCTCGCCGCCGCGCGCGCGCACTTCTTGCAGGTTGGATTTCAGTTTTTCCAGCAACGCATCGTTCGGCGCGACCGAGATCACCGGCATATCCTCATCCACCAGCGCCAGCGGGCCGTGCTTGAGCTCGCCTGCCGGATAGGCTTCGGCATGAATGTAGGAAATTTCCTTGAGCTTGAGCGCCCCCTCCAGCGCAATCGGATAATGCAGCCCGCGCCCCAGAAACAGCGCATGGTGTTTATCGGCGAACTGTTCGGCGAGCCTGGCGATAAGCGGCTCCATCTCCAGCACCTTCTGCACCGCAGCGGGCAGATGGCGCAACTCGTGCAGATGCTGCTGCTCTTGCGATACCGTCAGCCGGCCACGCTGCTTGGCCAGCACCAGCGTCAACAGGAACAACGCGGCTAGCTGGGTGGTGAATGCCTTGGTCGAAGCCACGCCAATTTCCGGGCCGGCGCGCGTCAGCATACGCAGTTTGCACAGGCGCACCAACGCGCTTTCCGGCACGTTACATATCGCCAGCGTATGAATGTGTCCGAGCGATTTGGCGTAGTTCAATGCGGCCTGCGTGTCGGCGGTTTCGCCGGACTGCGAGACCACTGTCACCAGTGTTTTCGGATTCGGCACGCTGATGCGATAGCGGTATTCGCTGGCGATTTCCACGCTGCATGGAATCCCGGCGATCTCTTCCAGCCAGAATTTAGCCACCAAGCCCGCGTGATAGCTAGTTCCGCAAGCCAGAATCAGAATGCTGTCAATGTCTGCAAAAGTCGCCGCAGCTTCCGCACCGAAGATGCCCGGCACCAGCGATTGGCTGTTGCATACCGATTCGAGCGTGTCCGCCAATGCTTGTGGTTGCTCGTGGATTTCCTTTTGCATGTAGTGGCGATATTCGCCCAACTCCACGCTTTCATTGCTCAGCTCGCTAACTTGTACGGCGCGTTCCACACACCGTCCACCCGCATCAAAAATCCGATAACCAGACCGCCCCAGCTCGACCACATCCCCCTCTTCCAAATACACCACATTGCGCGTCACCGGCAACAGCGCGGACACATCCGAGGCGACCAAATACTCCCCGATGCCTACGCCCAACAACAACGGGCTACCGCGCCGCGCACAGACCAGTTGGTCGGGATTGTCGGCAGCGATCACACCGATGGCGTAAGCGCCCACCAACTCGGCAAGCGCCGCCTGCGTTGCCTCCAGCAACGAATTGCCAAGCGCATAATGGCTGTGGATCAGATGCGCGATGACCTCGGTATCGGTGTCGGAGGTAAATACATATCCTCCGGCAGTCAGGCGAATGCGCAGCACTTCGTAGTTTTCGATGATGCCGTTGTGTACCACGGCGATGAGGTCGTTGCTCATGTGCGGATGCGCGTTGCGTTCGCTGGGTACGCCGTGCGTCGCCCAGCGGGTGTGAGCGATGCCGATTTGACCTTGTGTCGCGGCAGTTTTTAGCGTGAGTTCGGCAACCCGCCCGGTGCTCACCACACGCGTCAATTTCGCGTCATGCCCCACCACCAGCCCGGCCGAATCATAGCCGCGATATTCCAGACGTTGCAGCCCTTCCAGCAAAATCGGCACAACATTGCGCTGCGCCACCGCACCTACGATTCCGCACATTTTTTAACTCCTTAATACCGTCATTCCCGCGCAGGCGGGAATCCAGCAAAAAACACTTCGCGAAGCGGGCAAAATCACGATGTTGTCCGCGCTTCGCGTGGAATTTTTAATCATCTGGATTCCCGCCTGCGCGGGAATGACGGGAAAAAATCAACCGCATAGATTTATATTTTCTTCGTCGGACGCTTCCATCCGTTGATGGTCGTTTGTTTGTTGCGCGACAGAGTGAGCTCGCCCTCCGGTGTGTCGCGGGTAATGGTCGAACCCGCGCCGATGGTCGAACCTTTGCCGACCGTTACCGGGGCGACCAATTGCGTATCCGAGCCGATGAACACATCGTCCCCGATAACGGTGCGGTATTTATTTGCGCCATCGTAATTGCAAGTGATGGTGCCCGCACCAATATTGACGCGGCTACCCACCGTGCTGTCGCCGATATAGCTGAGGTGGTTCGCCTTGCTGTTCGCCGCGATTTCGCTATTCTTGATTTCAACAAAATTGCCGATATGCACCTCGTCGTGCAGCTTGGTGCCGGGGCGCAAACGCGCATAAGGACCAATGAGGCAGTTAGCCCCCACTTCGCTGCTTTCGACCAAGCTGTAAGGCGCGATTATTGTGCCATCGGCGATGGAGGCATTCCTGATGATGCTGTAAGCGCCCACATGCACATTATTGCCCAGCATTACCTCACCTTCGAAAATGCAGCCGATGTCAATCTCGACATCGCGCCCGCAGTTCAGTCTGCCGCGCACGTCGATGCGCGCCGGATCGGCGAGCGTCACGCCATGCGCCAGCAGGCGCGAAGCCTCCACCTGTTGCCAGGTGCGCTCCAATACCGCCAACTGCTGCTTGCTGTTTATCCCGTGCATCTCCCACTCGTGGGCAGGCTGTACGGTATGCACCGCAACACCTTGCTGCACGGCCATACCGACAATATCGGTGAGGTAATACTCGCCCTGCGCATTGTTGTTGCGCAAATCAGCCAGCCACGCGCGCAGCGCTTTTGTCGGCACAAGCATGATGCCGGTATTCACTTCACCTATTTCGCGCTGCTCGGCCAAAGCATCTTTTTCTTCCACGATGCCAGTCACGTCGCCCCGCGTGTTGCGCACGATACGCCCGTAGCCTGCGGGGTTCTCCAAATTCACTGTAAGCAATACCAGGCTTTCACCCGCCTGCTGCATCTGGTGCAGCGTATTCTGCTGGATCAATGGCACATCGCCATACAACACCAACGTCCGGCCTTCATCTGGGAGATGCGGCATGGCTTGCTGCACCGCATGCCCCGTGCCGAGTTGCGGCTCCTGAATCACAAACTTGGCCGGGTATCGATGCATCGCCTGCGGCACGGCTTCGCCGCCATGCCCGTACACCACGCAAACCTGTTGCGGCTGAAGCGCGACCGCGCAGTCCAACACATGCTGCACCAGCGGCCTGCCAGCCAGCGCGTGCAACACCTTGGGCTTGTCGGAATGCATGCGCGAGCCTTTTCCGGCGGCGAGAATAACGATGTTTAACTGGGTCATGTTCGGCTTTCTGAAGATGGCAGATTATAGCCCATACAAACACACCGCTTCACCTGTCCAGCGGGCTGATCACGCCCTTGCCGCCCTTGTTCAGCACATGGGTGTAGATCATCGTCGTGGAAACATCCGAATGCCCGAGCAGCTCCTGCACTGTCCTGATGTCGTAGCCGGATTGCAACAGATGCGTGGCAAAAGAATGGCGCAGGGTGTGCGGCGTGGTCGGCTTGTGTATTTCCGCCAGCTTGGCCGCCTCGCGCACCGCCCGCTGCACGCTCGCCTCGTGCAGATGGTGGCGGCGCTCGATACCCGTGCGCGGATCGGTCGAGCGCACGACAGAAGGAAACACGAACTGCCAGCCCCAAGTCTTCGCCGATTTCGGATATTTTTCTGCCAGCGCACTCGGCAGGTACACCTCGCCAAAACCCGCATCCAGATCGCATTCGTGCAGCGTTTTCACCTTGGCCATATGCGCCTTCAACGGTAGGATCAAGTTTTCCGGCAATACCGTCACCCGGTCTTTATTGCCCTTGCCTTCGCGCACGATGATCTCGCGCCGCTCGAATTCCACATCCTTCACGCGCAGCCGCAAACCCTCCAGCAAGCGCATCCCCGTGCCATACAACAGGCTCGCCACCAACCCCATCGTGCAGGACATCGAGTCCAGCAAACGGCGCATTTCTGTCTGGGTCAACACCACCGGCAAACGCTTGCCCGTTTTCGCCGCGATCACCTCGTCCAGCCAAGGCAACTCCAGATGCAAAACTTCGCGGTACAGAAACAACAGTGCGGATTTCGCCTGATTCTGCGTCGAAGCCGCCACATTGCGCTCCACGGCAAGATAGCTCAAAAAGCTCTGCACCTCATCCGCGCCCATTTCCTTCGGATGGCGCTTGTCGTGGAACAGGATAAACCGGCGCGCCCAATCGACATAGACTTCCTCGGTGCGGATGCTATAGTGGCGCACGCGAATCTCGGCGCGCATCTGATCGAGCAACTTGGGGGAATGTTGAGAAACGGCTTTAGCTTCCATCCGTGGAATTTTAGGTTGCCCTAAAATAAAAGTCCAGATAAAAAATGGCCGACCACGCTGAAATATTATGGAATATCAAGCTTTAGATTGACATTGCCGACATTAATAGGCAGCATCGCCGAACTATGAACTTGTTTTATATATTACGTTGAACTAAACCGCTACGCGGTGGTGCTTCGCT
>CAIZNF010000709.1 GCA_903934275.1 uncultured Nitrosomonadales bacterium | reverse complement strand
CGCGATAAATCGCGCTCCTACAGGTTTCAACTACCGATTTTAGGTTCATTTCTCCGTCATGCAGTGCAAAACCGTAGGGCGGGTTCCACCCGCCAGATATAGCTGTCGGGCACAGCCCGACCTACAAATTATTTTCTATTTGAAGGAGAAATAGGATAAACCGCGTTAAGAATCAGATGGTGGCAGGTTTTTGTACTCATCGTCCTACCGCACGGGCAAACCCCCGAAAGAATTTTGATCGGACATCCGAATAAAGCAGCTCACTCTACAAAACGTCATTTCGATTGAGACTTCAAAGAATCACGCTGATCGCTATCTGATACCGAGGGAACACCGCTGGCGGGGTACTGATTTTTTTTCATCTGTTCATGTTTGACCATCTGTTTTACCCGCTCACGTGTTTCTGCCGGCACTTTGCTAAAAGCACGATATTTTTCACGGGCAGCTTTGCGTTGTTCAGGGGTGAGCTTGCTCCACGCTTCCAAGCGGTTATGAAAACGTTGTTTTTGTTCGGGGGCAAGATGCGGATAGCGCTTGGTTGTATTGATCAGACGGTTCTGCTGAAGCTCCGGCAGACTGTCCCACTGCCGCGACAAGGGCGCAAGCGCCTCCTGTTGCATAGGCGTGAGCGAACGCCATGGCTTCACCGCAGCAACGGCGCATGTACCGGACAAACACAGCAATAAAAATACGGCGATTATCGAATTTTTCATTGATCAAAACAAATATAAAAACTAATCAACAAAAACCTCCAAAGGCAAATCGTCGGTCAAAATTTCAGCATCCAGATGAGCCAGATCATGCTCTTGAGTGTGCTGCCAGTAATTTACCCCACCGAAAATGATCGTCACGAACAGAATGACCGTTGCCACCCATTGATGGGTTGAATGCGGTATCAGCCAGTGCGCGCCATGCCCCGTGCTTAACGCAAAAACAGGCCTCTTCTGCAACTGCCTCTCCAGTGCTACATTGCGCGCCCGGCGCAACGCATCCACGGTATCGGTATCAAGCTGCTGCGTTGCGTGCGTAAGCAGCTTGGCAAGAGACTCCAAGGTGAGGGATTGCCGCTCATTATTTGGTGGTCTGGTGTTCATGATATATCTACTCCTTTTGCTTTAAGGGTCTCGGCAAGCGCATGCGCCGCGCGCGAACAATGGACTTTTACGCTTCCTTCGGTGCACCCCATCGCTGTGGCAGCTTCTGCCGTATCCATACCCTCCCAGTAACGCAGCAGGAAGGCTTCTCGTTGACGCGGTGATAGCTTGCCAAGTGCCTGTTCAATTAGTGCGATAGTTTGGCGTTGTTGCAAGGAACCTTCAGGTGTAGCGGGCACGCTCTGGTTTTCGTCATCTTTCAGGCTATCGAGCGGGTCATATTCTTCAGTTTCATTTTTGGGTATCAATGAAGAAAATAAAGTCGTCCAGCCATTCCTGACTTTTTGCCTGCGGTGATAATCGCGAATAGTGTTTTGCAGAATACGCTGAAATAACATCGGAAATTCTGCAACCGGTTTATCCCCATATTTTTCAGCCAGCTTAATCATCGAGTCCTGCACGATATCCAGTGCAGTGTGTTCATTACGGATAGCGTACAAGGCCTGCTTATATGCGCGACGTTCTACCGTACTCAGAAATTGGGATAGTTCGGTAGGGTTAGCCAGTTTAGTTGCTCCTCGCACGAGCGCGAATGGTAACAAATTGCAGATTATGCTGCGACAAAGAACAACCCCTGAAACTTAAACAGATTACAAACAATATTCTTTCCGGCGAAAAACAAGGCGGCTGGAGCGATTAAGGATGCGACCGCGATTGTGTTCCCGCGCCTGCCCGCATCCATCAAAACGGCATCATTATACCGAACGCTGCACTAATGCTGATGTGAAACTGGTTCGTCCTGCTGCTTCCCAGGTGCTTCCGTAGTTTCTTTGAACAGCTCATGCCACTTTTTATTAAATTCTCCAAAGGTCATCTGGTCGTTGTATAAATTTGGCACGATGCTCAAAAAGAGTATGTGCAGGTCGACCGCAATTTTGCTTGGGCTGAGATTGACGCATATCGATCTGGCATCAATCCAATTGGCTATAGCCTGCTTCTGCCGCTCGTCAGGCCTTGCTTTGTCAGCCAGCATCCGGGGTTTTGTCACATCTCGACCATCAAGTGCCAAGTGGTTTGAAATCG
>CAIZNF010000708.1 GCA_903934275.1 uncultured Nitrosomonadales bacterium | reverse complement strand
GCTTATTACATTTCTCTATCAATAGTGCAATAACGGCGGTTCTACCTGCCAGGCATAGCTATCGGGTACAGCCCGACCTAAAAAAGGGAATTCATAAAATCTTATTTTGTAAACCAACAACATAAGGAGATCATCATGGCTATCAACGTACAAATTTGTGACCATTCTGCGCGCATTATCATGTCGGGCAGTTTTGATTTTAAAGTGCATAGGGACTTCAAAAATGCCTATACGGCATTGCTTGATAATGCGGCAGTACGCGAAATTGAAATAGAAATGAGCAATGTGGATTACATGGATAGCTCCGCGCTGGGCATGTTGATGCTTTTGAAAGAGCGTGCCGGGGCACGCAATAATTTGGTCTCGCTGGTAAATACTTCCGGCGCGGTATCGCAAATGCTGGAAGTTGCAAATTTCAGCACCGTTTTTAACTTCAAACAGACGGCTTTGTTTCAATCCAAAGGCAAGCAGACCTTCTATGGAAATCTGCAAACATCAGCCGCATCTTAACCATGTTAAAGCGTATACCGATTAAACAGCTAAGTGCAGGTATGTTTATTCATGAGCTTTGTGGCTCGTGGTATGACCATCCGTTCTGGCGCAAAGCATTCATGTTAGATAGCTCAAAAATTTTGCGGGATATTATGTCCACTAATATCAAAGAAGTCTGGATAGATACTGGCAAAGGGCTTGATGTGGAGAGTGGGGGAGGCGGAAAAAGCGAAGAAGTAGTTGCGGCAGAAGTTGAGAGTGCGCTTGCGCAGGTTAAGACCGGCAACAAAATAGCGCGTCATACTGACATTACCCAAGAGGCAGTGCGCGCCGTTAAAATTTGCGACCAATCCAAACAGGCGGTCGCCTCCATGTTTCAGGAAGTGCGCATGGGCAAAGCATTAAATGCCGGTGATGCACTGCCTATAGTGGAGGAAATTTCCTCGTCGGTGACGCGCAACCCCGGCGCTCTGATCAGCTTGGCGCGTCTGAAAGACAAAGACAGCTACACCTACATGCACTCGGTAGCCGTATGCGCATTGATGGTGGCGTTAGCACGGCAGTTGGGTTTGAGCGAGGAAGAAACTCGCCAGGCGGGCTTGGCCGGTTTGATGCACGATATCGGTAAAACGATGACTCCGCTGGAAATTATCACCAAGCCCGGCAAGCTGACCGACGCTGAATTTCATGTTGTGAAAAGCCACCCTGCCGAGGGGCACAAATTATTGCTGGGAAGCAATGGAATAAGCGATATTGTGCTTCATGTTTGCTTGCATCATCACGAGAAGGTGGATGGCAGCGGCTACCCTGACAAGCTCACCCATGATGAAATTGGCCTGTATGTGAAGATGTGTGCGGTGTGCGACGTATATGATGCAATCACTTCAGACAGAGCCTACAAAAATGGATGGGAACCGGCAGAGTCCATACGCAAAATGGCAGAATGGAGCAACGGTCATTTTGACCAGCAAATTTTTCATGCCTTCGTTAAAAGCATCGGCATCTACCCAATTGGCACGCTGGTTAAATTAATGTCTGACCGATTGGCGGTAGTCATCGACCAATCCGACAATTCGTTGCTCACGCCAATATTGATGGTGTTTTTTTCCATCAAATTAAATGTACGAATTCCCCCGGAAATATTGGATTTATCGAAATCGTCTTGTAAAGACAAAATCGTTTCACACGAAGACCCCTCAAAATGGAACATCCAGGATACTCGCGAGTTGTGGAGCGGCCTGGCTGCTGTTCCTCAGGCGGATATTCCAGCGAGTTCAAGGTGAAATAGGTGCCGATCATTTCATTACCGCATGAGGAAATGGATAGATCGAGGACAGCTATGCACCCTGGGCAATAGGGTTAATGTCATTCTTCAGCAGGGTATCTATGTGGTCTGCGCGCCCGGCAGACCAGGTGCGGCCTGTTTTTACGCTTTGCTTTTGCTGCCTCGTACCACCCGCCCAAAACGTTGTCGCACATTCAAACTGCTTGGCCATTTTGTCGAGTTTGCGTTGCTGAGCGGGATTTATACCTTGCCTGACTAACGGGCATGGCGAGTGCCACCCCTGATAACGAAACTTGCTATGCCCGTTTCCCCCTCCCCAACCCTCCCCCGGAGTCTGAAAAGCTTTTGGCCGGGCACCCGGGAGAGGGGGTAAACGAATCGCTTCGCGAGTTTCACGTTAACAGGCGAGCCTCGTCTCGCAGTCGTCGGGCTTCGGCGGCTTTGACATCGGGATATTTACCGGTAGCGAACAGGCTTTCCTTGCCATCCAGTCTAAAACGGTAGTGTCAATGCTCGCCGCCCGATGGGGTGACTTCAATGTATAATCCGCCGCCGTCATTAAGCTTGATTGGATTTGCTTCTGGCTTGGTGTTTCTGATTCAGGTATCGGTCAGCATAAGCCATCCGGTGGGGTAGCAATTGTTTGAAAATGGCTCTACAGCTTGGTTGTAGAGATATTTGAGGGTAGGATGAAAGTGATGTTTTTAGTCTACCCGCATTTTATTGAGCTGCCATGAGACGACCTGAAACGAAATAATGCAATAAAACCTTATTTATTAGTTACTTAACCAAAGTAATGATACGCCTTTAGCCTGTGTGACACAAGTATAATGCCCATGCAATATATCCGTAATTTCTCCATTATCGCCCATATCGACCACGGCAAATCCACGCTGGCAGACCGGATCATCCAATTATGCGGGGGGTTGTCCGACCGCGAAATGGAGGCGCAGGTGCTCGACTCGATGGATCTGGAGCGCGAGCGCGGCATCACCATCAAGGCGCAGACCGCCGCGCTGAGCTACAAGGCGCGCGACGGGCAAATCTATAATCTCAATTTGATCGACACACCGGGCCACGTGGATTTTTCCTACGAAGTGTCGCGTTCGCTGTCGGCCTGCGAAGGCGCGCTGCTGGTGGTGGATGCCTCGCAGGGCGTGGAAGCGCAGACCGTGGCGAATTGCTACACCGCGCTGGACCTCGGCGTGGAAGTGGTGCCGGTGCTGAACAAGATCGATCTGCCGTCCGCCAATCCGGACAACGCCATCGAAGAAATTGAGGAGGTGATCGGCATCGACGCGCACGATGCGGTACGCTGTTCCGCCAAGACCGGCGAGGGCGTGCAGGACGTGCTGGAAGCGATGATCGTCAAAGTGCCTGCGCCAAAAGGCGACCCTGATGCGCTTTTGCAGGCGTTGATTATCGACTCTTGGTTTGACAATTACGTCGGTGTGGTGATGCTGGTGCGGGTGATGAACGGCACGCTCAAACCCAAGGAAAAAATTCTGTTCATGGCGACCGGTGCGCAACATCTGACCGAGCATGTCGGCGTATTCACGCCCAAATCGCAACCGCGCGAGAGTTTGAGCGCCGGGCAGGTCGGCTTTGTCATTGCCGGTGTAAAAGAGCTGAAAGCGGCCAAGGTGGGCGACACCATCACACACCTGTCCAAACCCGCGCAGCAAGCGTTGCCGGGTTTTAAGGAGGTGCAGCCGCAGGTGTTTGCCGGATTGTTTCCGGTTGAGTCGAACCAATACGAGGCGCTGCGCGACTCGCTGGAAAAACTCAAGCTGAACGATGCCGCGTTGCGTTATGAACCGGAAGTTTCGCAGGCATTGGGCTTCGGTTTCCGCTGCGGTTTCCTCGGCCTGCTGCATATGGAAATCGTGCAAGAGCGGCTGGAGCGCGAGTTCGACATGGATTTGATCACCACTGCACCCACGGTGATTTACCAGGTGGTGCAGCGTGACGGTACGATACTGACGGTGGACAATCCGTCCAAAATGCCCGACCCGTCCAAAATCGAAGAGATACGCGAGCCGATTGTGACCGTAAATTTATACATGCCGAACGAATATGTCGGTTCGGTGATTACGCTATGCACGCAGAAGCGCGGCTCACAGATCAACATCAGCTATCACGGCAAGCAAGTGAATCTGATCTATGAAATGCCGATGGCAGAAATCGTGATGGATTTTTTCGATAAACTGAAATCGGTGTCGCGCGGCTATGCTTCGATGGACTACGAGTTCAAGGAATATCGCGCGGCGGATGTGGTCAAGGTGGATATGCTGATCAACGGTGAGAAGGTGGACGCGCTGGCGGTGATTGTGCATCGCGCCAACAGCCAGTATCGCGGGCGCGAAGTGGCGGCCAAGATGCGCGAATTGATTCCGCGCCAGATGTACGACGTGGCGATCCAGGCAACTATCGGCTCGAATATCATCGCGCGCGAAAACGTCAAGGCGATGCGCAAGAACGTGCTGGCCAAGTGTTATGGCGGCGATATTTCGCGCAAGAAAAAATTGCTGGAGAAGCAGAAGGCCGGCAAGAAACGCATGAAGCAGGTGGGTAATGTGGAAATCCCGCAGGAAGCCTTCCTCGCCATCCTGCGGGTAGATGATTAACATTTGAAAAATCTTTATCCGCAGATTACGCAGATTAAATTGATTAATATTAATCATGTTGTGTGTCGCTAATCCACTTGATGTGTATGACGCGAAGAAAATTATTGAATGAAAATCTGCGGAAATCTGCGGACAAACGCTTTTGTAGCATCAAGGAATAAAAATGGATTTTGCACTGATTTTGTTTGTATTGCTGCTGATCACTGGCGGTGTGTGGCTGTTGGATCGTTTTGTTTTGGCGACCAAGCGCGGCAAAGATGTTGCCGACCCGTGGTGGGTGGAATACGCCAAGAGTTTCTTCCCGGTTATTCTGATCGTGTTTTTTATCCGCTCCTTTTTGGTCGAGCCGTTCAAAATACCATCCGGCTCAATGATCCCGACCCTGCAGGTGGGTGATTTCATCTTGGTGAACAAATTTACCTACGGGTTACGTTTGCCGATTATCAGCCAAAAAATTGTTCAACTAAACAACCCGCAACGCGGCGATGTGATGGTATTTCACTACCCTGAAAATCCGTCGATAGATTACATTAAGCGCGTGGTCGGCATATCCGGCGATACCGTTGAATATCGCGACAAGCGGTTGTGGATCAACGGAACCGAGCAAACGCAGCAAGCGGATGGCGATTATAATTACGTCGAGTCCGGTTTGAATTTCGTGCACACTGAAAAACGTATTGAGATATTGGGCACGCACAACCACGGGGTACTGGTCAATCCTGAAATGCCCACATTGCATCTGGGTTCAGTATCCGAGTTCAAGGGGCGCGAGAATTGCACTTATGGGGAAAACGCCGTGCGCTGCAAAGTGCCGGAGGGGCATTACTTTATGATGGGTGATAACCGTGACAACAGCCGCGATAGCCGCTACTGGGGGTTTGTGCCGGACAATCAGATCGTGGGAAAAGCATTTTTCATTTGGATGAATTTTTCTGATTTGAAACGTATCGGCCTGTCAATCAACTGAAAAAGGAGGGCATGAAATGAAAGCAGCAATGCCAGCAACACAACGCGGTTTGAGTATCTCCGGATTTATCTTTGGGGCAACTGTATTGGTGATGGTCAGCATGGTCGGATTAAAGCTTGTTCCGGCCTATATGCAGGACGGTACAATCAAAAATATTTTTGTCGCGATTGCCGGTGATCCGGAAATGCAGAAAGCCAAGCCGAGTGAAATTCGCATGTCGTTCAGCAAGCGCATTTCGATTGATAACGTTACCGCCATCAAGGCAGAGGATGTCGATGTCACCAGTAATGGCGGTCGTTTGGTATTGAGTGCCAGCTATGCAGTCAAGGTGCCGTTGGTCGGCAATGTCAGTCTGTATCTGGAATTCAATCCGACCAGTGCCCAATAAACAGAGCAACGCGCTGTGCGGTCAGTTGGGGCATATTTTTGCACAGCCCCAATTGCTGCAACGTGCATTGACCCACCGCAGTTATGCGCCGGAGCATAACGAACGCCTGGAATTTCTGGGTGACAGCGTGTTGGGCTGCATCGTTGCAAAATATCTTTATGTTGCCTATCCGCAGTTGAGCGAAGGCGAACTCTCCAGATTGCGCTCCAATCTGGTCAAGGAAGAAACGCTCGCGATACTTGCGCTACAACTTGACCTCGGCAATTATTTGAAGCTGGGCGAAGGCGAACGCAAAAGCGGCGGATTCCGTCGCCCTTCCATTCTGGCTGATGCGATGGAAGCCTTGTTCGGTGCGGTGTTGCTGGACAGCGGTTTTGCCGATGCCGAGAAAGTCGTGCTGAATTTGCTGATACCTTATCTTGCGCAGGTCGATGTGCAGACGTTGGGCAAGGATGCCAAAACTCTGTTGCAGGAGTATCTGCAAGGCAAACATATCCCACTGCCAATCTACAGTATCATCACCACGCAAGGTCAGGCGCACGAACAATCCTTCGAGGTGGAGTGCGC
>CAIZNF010000707.1 GCA_903934275.1 uncultured Nitrosomonadales bacterium | reverse complement strand
GGTAATTTGTTGGTTTTTTTGGCGTTTTTTATTCGAGGAAGTCAGACAGGCTGCTAGAATCGGCAGTTAAAGCCTGTAGGAGTGCGATTTATCGCACGATTGCCCAGCAAATCAATCGCCCGATGAATCGAGCTCCTACAGCAACAGCTTTACCCAAAAGGTGAGTGGCATCAAATACACAAAAACCAAACATCACGCGGGCTAACGCGTAAATATAAGGGGTTAACCGCTTTTTCTAGATTTACCTTAACGGGCACGACGAGTTTCATTAGGCCGCAAGCTCGAAACTTCGCTTCGCTCGTTTTCAGGGGCGGCACTCGCCATGCCCGTTAGGTTTAGCGCAGTGCCTGTTTGAATTCGTCGTGGAAGTGGCGGAAGGCGCTGTCGAGCAGTAGCACTGCGCCGTTGATGAGGTGGCAGCGGCCACTGCCGGGCAGCATGGTGCAGAGATTTTCCAGTGTGGTGAGATCGGCTGCAGTACCTCGCCCGGTGTCGATGCGATCCAACAGGCGGCTCATGGTGGCGGTGCCCACTTTGCAGGAGTTGCATTGGCCGCAGGAGGAGTGGGCGAAGAAGCGTTCGTATTCGGCCACGCGCTTGACGATGCCGGTGCCTTCCGAGATGACGATCATCGCGCCGGTGCCAAGGTTGCTGCCGCGCGCGCGCAGGGATTCGAAATCCAGTGCCACATCGAGGTCGGCGGGTGTCAGCAGGGTGCTTGACGGCCCGCCGGTAAACACCGCCTTGAGCGGTTTATCCGACAGCAGACCGCCGCCGTGGACAAAGATGAGTTCGCGCAGCGGTGTGCCCATCGGCAATTCGAACACGCCGGGGTGCAACACGTCGCCGCTCAGGGAATACAGTTTGGTGCCGGTACTCGGCGCTTTGCCGAGGGCGCGAAACCACGCTGCGCCATGCACTACAATATGCGATACGTTGGCCAGGGTTTCGACGTTATTGATCAGCGTCGGGCAGCCATGCACGCCAGCTTGCGCGGGGTAGGGTGGTTTGCCGCGCGGAAACGGGAAGCGGCTTTCGACCCATTCCATAGCTGCCGTTTCTTCGCCGCCGATGTAGTGCCCGGAGCCGGGCAGCAACTCGAGTTCCAGCGGCTTGCCGAGAGCGGTTGAGGCGAGTGTCAGCAAGTCGGAGCTGCGCCATTGGTCGAGCGCCGTTTTCATCGCCGTAATCGAACGCACCATGTCTGGATTGATGTAGAACACCACGCGATTGATGCCGACTGCAAGAGCAGCCACCGCGGCGCCTTCGATCACCTGGTGCGGTGTTTCCTCCAGCAGCATACGATCCTTGAAGGTGCCCGGCTCGTCTTCGTTGCCGTTCACTATCAGATATTTGTCAGGCTTAGGCGCTTCGGCAGCGACCATATCCCACTTGCGCCAAGCCGGGAAACCGCTGCCGCCCAAACCGCGCAGATCGGCAAGCCGTATTTCCTCGCGCACGGCAGCGGGGTCTTGCGCGGCACGAGCCAGCGCTTCGCCGCCGCCAGAATTGCGCCAGCGCGCCATGTCGGCACCGATGCGGCGATCGGGGTGGAGCAATACCAGCTGTGGTTCAATCAAAGGCATTTTTATCCTAAGCCGGACGAGTCGGAGTTAAATGTAGGTCGGGCTGCGCCCGACATGGTGGGCATAGCCCGCCCTGCGGTTGCATGGCAAATAATTCTTAAAAACATTAAAGGGTTATGGTTCAGCGTTTCCATACACCTCCCGCCGCGTAATCCGGTAATACTTGAGGTGCCCGTTGCGTCATGGGCATACCGGCGAGGGTCAGGGCGCGGCGCAACCGGTTCACATGTTCGAGGGTGACTTTCTTCGGGCCTCGGTCACGGTTGGCGGTGGCCGCGATACCGGCGCGGCGTCCGAAACTGATGATTTCAAGCAGGGCGTTGCCCATGATGCGGTTGCGCCCGTGAATGCCTCCCGACACTTCGCCCACCGCGTACAGGCCGGGTACTGTGGTGGCACCGTTGATGTCGATGACCGCACCGCCGTTCTGGTAGTGCAGGGTCGGGTGAACCAGCAATGGTTCGGTACGCGGGTCGATGCCCGCCACGCGGGTGCGTGTCATCAGATTGGGAAATTGTTTTTCCAGTAAGCCCGGCTGGGCGAGCTCCAAGCGCGGCGTGTCGAGCCACACCCCGACACGCTGGTCGTCGATGCGGATGCCGCGCCCTTCACTGCATTCACGCAGGATCGCGGAGCACACTATATCGCGCGGCAATAATTCGTCGATGAAGCGGTGGCCAAGGCCATTCACCAGCAGGGTGCCTGCCGCGCGCACGCCTTCGGTCACCAGCTTGCCGGATAAATGTGAAGGGTGTACCAGCCCGGTAGGGTGATATTGGAAGGAATCCAGCTCGCGCAGCCGCGCGCCGATGCGGTATGCAAGAACCAGTCCGTCGCCCGTCGCACCCAGGTGATTGGAGGTTGGAAAGCCGTTCAGGTGCAGCCGCCCCGCCCCTCCGGTCGCAAGTATTACGGAGCGGGTGCGGACAATGCGCAACTGGCCGTCGATCAGTGAGGTGAGTACCGCGCCGACGCATTTTTGCCCGTGCTCGTTAGACAGAAGCTCGACGGCGGGGCTTTGCTCCCAGACTTCGATGCTGCGATGCTGGGTGACGGCTTCGCGCAGCACGCGCATCATTTCCAAGCCGGTATAGTCGCGGCAATGGACGAGGCGCGCGGTGCTCATACCGCCCGCCCTCCGTGTGTGAAGATCGCCGCTGGGTGTCTGTTCAAACTGCATACCCTGACGAATCAGCCAGCGCAACACTTCCGGGCCGTCTCCGGCCATGGCGGACACCAGCTCCGGGTCACCGGCATGATGCCCCCCGCGTAGCGTGTCCTGGATATGCCGCTGGATTGAGTCGTCCGGTTCGATAGCGGCCTGGATGCCGCCCTCGGCCATCACTGTATTGCTGTCACCGAGACGCAGTTTGGTGGTCAGCAGGACGCGTGCGCCTTTTTCGGCCGCTGCCAGCGCTGCCGCGCATCCCGCGCCGCCGCCGCCGATTACCAGTACGTCGATATCGGTTACCGGTGTGCCGGCCAAATCGGCTTCGTCGATGAATGCCTCGGCCTGCAGGAGCCTGGCCAGTTCGCGCTGACAACTGTCGCCCGCGTTGGCTCCCACCGTCAGCTTGATCACGCTGTCGCGCAAGTGATCCGGGTGGTAGGCGTTGAGCAGCGTGTCGGTGTCGATCAGCTCGGGCAGCGGCTCCAAGTCTGTGTCGGGCCGGTAGCGCGCGATGGCTTCTGCGAGGGAGATACCGTTACTCATTTTGAGTCAGTCTTCATTATTTTTTCTTTCGGATTGCCCATTAAACCGAAAATAGCATCATTTCCGCGTAGCGGGGCAATATAGAGGCTTTGTCCGCTTCGCGAAGTATTTGTTTTGCTGGATTCCCGCCTGCGCGGGAATGAGCGTGCCGATGAATAATCTGGTTTCATTCATCATCGCCTTCTCGTGGGGTAATTCCCTGGCGCTCCTTGCGCAGCTCTTCCAGTCGATGGATGAGGTTGGGTGGGCGCAGGTGGAAGTGCGCCGTTACGCGGCGGCAGAATAAACCCACGTGAGCCGGGGCAATCAGTTCCGGGCAGGCAACGTCGCAGAGTTCGCACATGACGCATTCAAAAAATGCTTCCCCCGCATCGCGGTAGCGACCCGCAGCGGCCAGTGCAACGCCGCTTTCGACAGTGATACCTTTTGGGCATGAAGTGTCGCAGCCGTGGCAATGGCGGCAACGTGATGCTTCGGGGAAAATATCATGGAAGCGCGCATGAATGTCCCAAGCATCCTTGAAGTCGCCGATTTCGTAGTGATGTTGAGGTGCCGATGCAGGCGGCATGAATACCACCTCTATACCGTTTTCGGCGAAAGTTTGGCAGGCGAGGCCCACCGTCACCTCCTTGCCGCGCCGCAGCATCACGCGGCAGGAACCGCACACGCCCTCCATGCAGCCGACCCCGGTGATGCGCGGCACGCCAGCGTGCCACGCAGCCTCGACCAGGGTCATGCCGGTATGCGCGTTGACGGCAAGGCCGTTGATGGTAAGGGCAACGCCCGGCTGCTGGCCGTCTTCCTTTGTTGTGATTGACATGGTGTTTCTTGGTTGTTACGGGCGCGCGAGGTCAATGATTTTGCGCAGATCGTAATCTTTATGCCCGCCTACACGTGTCACCAGTTCGGCCATGCGTTCGTCGAGAGTGGGGCGCTCGGTTTTGTACAGCAGCCCGGTGGGTATGCGGCCTTCCTTCTTGGCCGCATTAACTGTGGCCATCGCTGCAACCAGATCGCTGGTGTCGTGACCGTCAGGCACTTGTTCACAGGCATCTTTGAAGGCCTGGGCGGTGTCGATATCGTTGAAGGACGGGCATTGCGAGAGCAGGTTGATGAATGCGAAGCCCTTGTGCTCCATACCCTCCTTGATCAGCTGCGATGCCAGTTTGACGTTGCCGGCGAAGGCCTGGCCGACAAAAGTGGCACCATAGGTGAGCATGTACATGATCGGATCCAATGGTTCTTCCAAGCCGCCATAAGGGGTGGTGGTGGTCTTCATCACCTGGCGGGAGGTCGGAGAGCACTGTCCCTTGGTCAATCCGTACACATGGTTGTCCATCAGGATGTAAACCATATTGATGTTCTTGCGCGCCAGATGCGGCATGTGTCCGCCGCCGATCGAGAAACCATCGCCGTCGCCGCCGCTAACCACCACGGAGAGATCGGGGCGTGCCAACTGGACACCGGTTGCCACCGGACCCGCACGGCCATGCAGCGTATGCATCTTGTAGGAATTGACGAAGTAGGGCAGGCGCGACGAACAGCCGATCCCGGAAACGCTCACCAGATAGTTTGGATCAACGCCGATTTCGGCGAGCGAACGCAATAACCCGGTCAACACGCCATAGTGGCCGCAACCGGCACACCAGAACGATGTTGCGTCAGTCTTGTAATCCTTGGATTTGAGCTCGACTTTATGCAAGTGCATTTGTGGATGGGGCGCGTTCATGCCAATACCTCCTTGACTTTATTGACTATCATTTCAGGCGTGAAAGGCATCCCGCCGCAAATGGTGTAGGACTCGGGGCGCAACGAGGTTTCTGCGCGCACGAAGTGAGCCAACTGACCCTGGAAATTAACCTCGGGCAATAACAGGCGTTTGCACGATTTGCCAAAATCTTCAAACTGTTGTGACGGCAGCGGGTTCAGCAGTTTTGGATAAAAACCGTTGACCTTGTAACCGTCGGCGCGCAGGCGTTGCAAAGCTTCACGCACCACACCGATCGTGCTGCCCCAAGCGATTACGCCCAGGTCGGCGATGCCTGCATCTGCCGCATCCACTTCTGTAGGCGCGACATCGTTGACCGCATTCTTCAGTTTGTTGAGGCGTTTGGCCTGCATCGCTTCATGGTTGGCCGACGAATAGTTGGGCAGACCAGCTTCGTTATGCTCGAGGCCGGTGGCGATGTGCATGCCGCCTGGTGTGCCCGGGTCGGTCATCGGCGAAATGCCATCCTCAGTATGCGCGTAGCGGCGGTATTCGCCCTTGCCGTCCCATCGCTTGCGGTTTACTACATGATAGTTGTCCGGATTCGGGTAAGGCACGTTCTGGGTCGAGAACGCCAGCGAACCATCGGAAAGCAGCAGCACCGGGCACTGATATTTCTCGGCCAGGTTGAACGCCACTACGGTCAGGTCGATACAATCGTGGATGCTTTCCACGGACAGTACGATACGCCCGGAATCGCCGTGCCCACCATGTATTGCCATAAACAGGTCGGATTGTTCGTGCTTGGTCGGCAAACCGGTGGAAGGGCCGCCGCGTTGCACGTCAACCACCACGCAGGGTAGCTCGCTCATAAACGCCATGCCCAGCATCTCGCCCATCAATGCCAAGCCTGGGCCGGAAGTGGAGGTCATTGCCTTCTTGCCCGCGTAGGAAGCGCCGAGAACCTGGGAAATAGAAGCGATTTCGTCTTCGGCTTGAATCAGCGTGCCGCCGCGTTTGGGCAGATGTTTGGCCACATAAATCGCAACTTCGGTCGCCGGCGTGATTGGATAGGCGGAGAAAAATTCCAGCCCGGCGATCAGCGCACCGAGGCCGATTGCGTTGTTGCCCGACATCACGATCACATCTTGTTTGCCCTTGGGTGTGCCGAGCGTCCACGGGTCAGCCTTTTTCAGTGCGGAGGCCAGTTCGCGGCCGCGCTCAAATGCGGCCAAGTTGCCTTTGACCACAGCTTCGCCTTTGCGGGTGAACTTGGCGGCGATCACTTCGCGCAACGATTCCACCGGGATATTGAACAAGATAGACATCGCGCCCATCGCCACCATATTCTTGGCGCGAACGTTGTTCATCTCTTTTGCCGTCTGGGTCATCGGGATCGGGTAAGCGAATACGCCTTCCGGAATGTCGGGCGTGAAATCGCTTGGGCTATCGTAAACGAAAGCTGTGCCCGGTTTCAGGCTGGCGCGATTCATGTTGTAGGCTTCGCCATTGAACGCACAGAGAACATCAAAAGTGTCACCCTGGTTGTAAAGCCGTTCGGTGGCGGCACGCACTTGGTACATCGCATACCCTCCCTTGATTTCGGCCGGGAATGTTTTGAAAGTGTAAACATCGAGCCCGGCATGCGCGCAGGCCTGGGTAATGAAATCGCCGACGGAAATAACACCTTCGCCGCCTTCGCCGCCGATTCGGATAATCAGATCGTTCTTGGGTAATTGTGGCATCTGCTGGTCCTTAAGTATTGAAATGAAAAACTGTCACCCGCAGTGATTTTCTAGCGGTTACCGAAGCAGGGTGATTATACCGAAAAAATTGCTGAAGCCTTGTAAATTTAGCAGGGCAAAAGCGGCGAAAATCCTGTCAAACCACAATTGTGGAGGGGTTAATGCTCTTTTGGGACGGTGTTATTACCGTTTTAGTATCGCGATGAAATTTGAATTTCAGAGAGACTCTCATTGATCCTAAAAGTTGCAATTTATTCACGAAAAACACGAAAGGCACGAAATAAAACAATAAGTT
>CAIZNF010000706.1 GCA_903934275.1 uncultured Nitrosomonadales bacterium | reverse complement strand
GCTGTTCGCCAAAGGCGAACCTCATTTTCCCGGCGCAGCCCGGGAAAATGCCTAGTCTCTTGCCAGTCAAATGATGTCAAAAAATGACAATAATTTTTCAACGAAACCGTAGGGTGGGTTTTTCCCACCATGTCGGGCAGAGTCCGACCTACATTTTGGTTCTGGCTTGTCCGGCTATTTATACAGTATGAAATAACCCAACAGCAAAATTGTTATAACCAATATGAAGATTGGCAAACGAGACTCCTTGGGTTCTTTGTGTTCTGGGGAGTCAACCTTTTTTACTATTATGCGTAATGTGTCATCGTTAGGATTTTTCACTGTAATTTCCCTTTCAAAATTTAAGATATTTTGTTTTGATATTTCCCCAACAATATCCTGTTTTGATGTTTCGTGACCCGCATTGCCGACCAGTGATGTGTTTGTCGCCACGATTATATGGGACATCAGTGATCATGGGTGCTTATTATACCGAGTTGAAATTTTTATATCAAAATTGCCAAAGTCGCTTGCCTGATCCTCGGTGTAATTTTGTCCGGGATATTTTGGAGAGCCTCTATTTATAGAGGTTTCCTTTATATGCTCGGAACGTGCGACAGATCACAGTTACTTTCCGCGCATGAACATTTTGTCTAGTTCGCTCATGCTCAATTGAAACCAGGTCGGACGACCGTGGTTACATTGGCCGGAACGTTCGGTTTGTTCCATTTCGCGTAGTAGCGCGTTCATTTCGGTGATGCTCAACATCCGGTTGGCGCGTACTGCGCCGTGGCACGCGAGCGTGGCTAGCAGCTTGTCGCGCCGTTCGGTCATGGTGCGGCTTGCGCCGAATTCGCGCAGTTCGTCCAGCACATCTCGCGCGGCGGCCTCCGCCTCGGATTGTTTGAGCAGCACAGGCATGGCGCGCACCGCCAGCGTATTGGGCGAGAGTGGTGCGATGTCGAAGCCGAGTTTTTTGAGCGCAGATTGCTCCGCTTCTACGGTAGCGATCTCCAGCACATCGGCATAAAAAGTCACCGGAATCAGCAGCGGTTGCGTGGCAATTTGTTCGGCATCCAGCGCAGCCTTGAGTTTTTCATACACGATGCGTTCATGTGCGGCATGCATGTCCACCACGATCAAGCCTTGGGTGTTTTGCGCGAGAATATAGACACCGGAGAGTTGCGCAAGGGCGAAACCAAAAGGAAATTCTTCATGGGGAGTGGGGAAACACCCCCCCAAAAATCCCCCCTTGTCGGGTGGGAATACTGCTCCTCCCCTGACAAGGGGAGGTTGGGAGGGGTTTGCACCTCCTGTTTGTACTTGCCACACCTGATAAGACGCATTTAACTGTTCCGCATTCAGCGGCATCCTCTGTTGTGCTGACATGGTGAAAGGCGCACTGACGGGAAGCTCTGGCGCAGTTACGCCGGACATTGCCGGAATGGCGAGCGCCTGTTGCAGTGTGTTAAAAATGAATTGATGTATTCCCTGGCTTTCGCGAAAACGTACTTCGCTTTTGGCGGGGTGGACGTTCACATCCACCTGTTCCGGCGGAAGTTCGAGAAACAGCACGAAGGCAGGGTGGCGCTGATGATGCAGAACATCCTGATATGCCTGGCGCAGCGCGTGACTGGCGACTTTGTCGCGCACGAAGCGGCCATTGACGAAGAAATATTGCGCATCGCGGGTGGCACGCGAATAAGCGGGCAGTGCCGCCAAGCCGTGCAGCGACAGATTCGCCGCGTTACGCAACACCGGTACAGCGGCTTGCCCGAACTCATCGCCAAGGATTGCGGAGATGCGTTTTAGTGCGGCCACTCCCTCCACCGGAGGGAGCGGGGAACAAGGCAATTGCCAGATTGTGCGCCCATTGTGTTGCAGCGAAAAAGCGACATCTGGGCGCGACAGCGCGATGCGCTTGAAGGCTTCTTCGCAATAGGCGAATTCGGTAGCTTCAGACTTCAGAAATTTGCGCCGCGCCGGAGTGTTGAAATACAGCTCGCGCAATTCGATGCTGGTGCCTTGCGCGTGGCTGGCGGGAGCGGGGTCGCTGATTTGCCCGTCTAGCGCCGCCACTCTCCAACCGTGCGTATCGGGCACAGTCTGGTTAGTCGTTGCGATACTGCTGATTGTTGTAATTCGGCTAGTCGTTGTAATTCTGCTAGTCAGAGTGAGCTGCGCCACCGCAGCCATGCTCGCCAACGCTTCACCGCGAAACCCCATGCTGGCGACTTGCTGAAGATCATCCAGCGAGGCTATTTTGCTGGTGGCGTGGCGCATCAGTGCCAACCGCAAGTCGCCCTTGGCGATGCCTTTTCCGTTGTCGCAGACCCGCAATAATTTGATACCGCCGCTTTCCAGTTGCACTGCAATATCGGTCGCTCCCGCATCCAAGCTATTCTCCAGCAGCTCCTTGAGCGCCGACGCGGGGCGCTCGATCACCTCACCAGCGGCGATTTGATTGATAAGCAGATCTGGTAGCAGCCGGATGAAATGTGGCATACAGGAGCCGGAAAGAGATGAATTCCAGCGGTGATTATAGTGGGGTTTTATGCCGGGCGAGAACCAGAAACCTCAGCATAGGAACAATATATGTGCAAAATTCACATTGTGAGCGGCCGCTACGGGGAGATGAGAATATTTGTAGTCTAGTTGTAGCGTAGCAAAATCTGAGGGTGTATTTGATTACACAACGCGGCGGCTACTGCTTCTCCGCGCGCCGCAACGCCGCTACCAGCTCCCGCACTACCGTCTGATGATCTTCCGATAAAATGGCGATGGCGCGCATCAACTCATAATCCGGAACGGAAGATTCGTCACTAACTAAATGTTTGCCAGGTTTTGCGCCCTCTCCAAAGCGTAGCCAATCATTTGTCACGCCCAGCCATTGAGCCAACACGCGTAACTTATCCTGACTTGGTATGGCCTCTCCCCGCAGCCACTTACGTGCCGCGTAGTCAGTTACTGGTTTTCCGGGGTAGCGTCGGTTAAACGCGCGTACCAAAGCCGCCGGGCTATCGCTCACCTCCCCAGCACGTTTCAAGGTCTCTTTCAGCCGTTTGCTGAACTGTTCACGTTCTTTGATAGCTTCCATTTTTAGAAACTAACAAGCTAAGCATTGCTTATCAGTTTCTTTATTAAATGTGACTTATGGTTGCTAATCTGTTATGTTGGCCAGCGTTTAGTGCGGTGCAAAGAGAAACTCCCTTGCTAAATGCAAATTAATTTATTTTTGTTTGGCAAATTTTAGGGAGAAAAAAATGAAAAAAAGTATTTTTTATGCAATGGCGGTTGCTGGCTTGATAGGTTCACCTACAGCATTTGCAGGTGACACTGGGTGGTATGCGTTTGGTGCGGCTGGGCAAGCTACTAACGATACTAACAAGGCAGATATGGATACTTTGCTGACATCGTTGGGTGGTACGGGATTTGTGTCTACTTACAGTAAGGCAACGGTGTACAAGTTGCAATTGGGCTATCAAATCAACAAAAATTTTGCAGTAGAGGGCGGTTATCTCGGTTCAAATGATTCGACCTATACTGCTTCAGGTG
>CAIZNF010000705.1 GCA_903934275.1 uncultured Nitrosomonadales bacterium | reverse complement strand
AGGGCGTATGCCATACGCCCCTACGAATGAGGAGAAATAAATGTCTGACCTGTTAAAGAATATTGATGCCCGCACCAAATTGGCGGGAACCAACAAGCTGGAAATCCTGATGTTCTCGTTGGGCGTGGACAATCGCACCGCGCGCGAGGAAACCTTCGGCATCAACGTGTTCAAGGTGCGCGAGGTGATGCGTATCCCCGCCATTACGCGCGCGCCGGAAATGCCCAAGGCGGTCGAGGGAATGGTGAGTTTGCGCGGGGTGCTGGTTCCGGTGATCGATCTGGCCAAATATATCGGCATCGAAACTGACAGCAAGCCGGACATCATGATTGTCACCGAGTACAACGGGCATACGCAGGGATTTCTGGTCAGGGCGGTGGATAACATCCTGCGGCTCGACTGGTCGGCGATGCGCGTGCCGCCGCAGATGCTGGTGGCGGAGATGGGTGGGCTTGTCACGGCGATCACCGAATTGAAAGACAAGCGGCTGGTGATGATGCTGGATGTGGAAAAAGTCCTTTCCGAAACAGGTCATTTCGACAGCGATGACACGATATTCAAGAGCGTGCAGCCGCTGGGTAAGGATCGCACCGTATTTTTTGCTGACGACTCTTCTGTTGCGCGCAACCAGATTACCAAAACGCTGGATGCTATGCAGGTGAAGCATATTTCCGCAATCAATGGCCGCCAGGCGTGGGACGAATTGGTAAAGATAGCGGATTACTCTGATGCCTCGAATATACCGCTCAAGAATCTGGTGAATGTAGTCCTGACCGACGTGGAAATGCCGGAAATGGACGGCTATATGCTGACGCGCAAAATCAAGTCAGACAAGCGGTTTACAGGTATCCCGGTATTGATGCACTCGTCATTGAGCAGCACGTCCAATGAGCAGATGGGCAAAGCGGTCGGGGTGGATGAGTATGTGCCGAAATTCGAGGCGCAAAAGTTGGCGCAGACATTGGCGCGATTGCTGGCTTGAAAGGGGTTAGAGGCTAGGGGCTGGGGGCTAACCCTAGCCTCTAGTCCCTACTCCCTGAATTAGGAGAACAAAATGGCGTACACAGAAGAAATGACGGGCAGTGACCAAAGCGGTTTGCTGGATCATGTCGATGCGCGCACCAATCTGGCGGGCACGAATAAAATGGAAATTCTGCTGTTTAATTTGGGCAGCGACGAAAAATTCGGCATCAATGTGTTCAAGGTCAAGGAAATCAGCCAGGCCAAAAAGATCACGCGCACACCGAATATGCCGAACGGGGTGGACGGCATCGTGTCGTTGCGCGGGCATGTGATGCCGGTGCTGAACCTGGCGAATTTCATGGGGATCAGCACCCCGGAGAGACACCAAACCATGATGGTGGCCGAATACAACACGCATATTCTCGGCTTCCTGGTGAAGGGTGTGGACCGCATCATCCGCGTGGATTGGGATAAGGTACGCGCCACCGAGGGAATGCTCTCCGATCAGGGGTCGCTGATTACCGCGATTACCGAATTGGCGGATGGCACGCTGGTCTCGATCCTGGATGTCGAGCAAATTTTGGCCAACGCCTTTGGTGAAGGGGTGGTGGGTAACGTGGAACGGGTGGAATCAGAGCAGAATTTATGCATATTTTTTGCCGACGATTCGATGGTCGCGCGCAGAAAAATTGCCGAGGTGCTGGACAAGATGGGGGTCAAGCACATGCAGTCGAATAATGGGCAAGAAGCCTGGGACAGGCTCAAGGCCATGGCAGATACGGCACAAAACGCGGGCACGAGTTTGCGTGACCAGATACAGGTGATTTTGACCGACGCGGAAATGCCGGAGATGGATGGCTACGTATTGACCCAGAATATCAAAACAGACCGCCGCTTCGATGGCATACCGGTGGTGATGCACTCGTCGCTGTCATCCGATGCCAATCGCGCGATGGGCACGCGTGTCGGGGTGGATTATTATGTGCCGAAGTTTGATTCGATGATTTTGTCGAACGTATTGAGGCCGTTGTTGACTTAAAAACAGTAAAGACAGCTTGTAGCAAACCAGCTACCAGCTATCAGCTACAGGCTAAGGGGTTGTCATGGGTATAGAAAACACAAAATTTTTGGTGGTGGACGATTTCTCGACGATGCGGCGCATTGTGCGCAACTTGCTTAAAGAGTTGGGTTTTACCAACGTGCAGGAAGCGGAAGACGGGGTTGAAGCGCTGGCCAAATTGCGCTCGGATAAATTTGATTTCGTGGTTTCCGATTGGAACATGCCCAACATGACGGGCATCGAGTTGTTGCGCGAAATTCGTGCGGATGCGAATCTCAAGCACCTGCCGGTGCTGATGGTAACGGCGGAGGCGAAGAAGGAAAATATCATCGAGGCCGCGAAAGCCGGGGCGAGCGGCTATGTGGTAAAGCCGTTCACCGCAGCAACGCTGGACGAAAAGTTAAAGAAGATTTTCCAGAACTTTCCAAATCTAAACAAGTGAGTGATGTTATGAGATCAGAACAGAGGGCCAAACACCATGAGTAACAATAGCGCAACCGGGGATTCCGACGATCTTGAGTCGTTGTTCGACAGCATCGTTGCGGCGAATACCGACGAAGCCACTCACACCGAAAATTTATCGGAAACAGGCAAGGTGATCAATCACATCGGGCACATGGCGCGAACATTGCACAACACGTTACGCGAACTGGGCCTGAACAAAGAAATCGAGAAGGCGGCATCAAGCATCCCCGATGCGCGCGACCGTTTGAATTACGTGGCAACCTTGACGCAGCAAGCCGCAGAAAAAGTATTGAACGCAACCGATTCGGCGCAACCGATCCTGGAGAAAGTGGAAGTCGAATCGCACCGTTTGGCGGGGCAGTGGCAGATGCTGTTCGATAAAAAACTGGATGTGGAACAATTCAAAAACCTCGTTATGCAAACGCAGGCATTCCTGCAAGAAGTGCCCAAGCAGACCAAGGAAACAAACGGCTACCTGATGGAAATCATGATGGCGCAGGACTTCCAGGATCTGACCGGGCAAGTCATCAAAAAAATCATCGAAGTCACAACAACCATGGAGAAGCAGTTAGTGTCGTTATTGCTGGAAAATGCGCCTGCCGACATCAAAGCAGATTATGAAACAGGGCTGTTGAACGGCCCGGTTATCAATGCGGCGGGACGCACGGACATCGTGACCAGCCAGGATCAGGTGGATGATTTGTTGGAAAGCTTGGGATTTTAATTGGGGACTAGGGGTTAGGGACTTGGGGTTAGGGTGGTTGTGCGGCGTAGCCGCAGCTTCTATAAAGGTTGTGCCGCAAAGCGGCACACAAAACCCCTAGCCCCTAATCCCTGATCTCTAGCCCTTGGATGAGGAGAATAAAATGAACGACTTTGCTGGTATGGAAGAGTTGCTGAGCGACTTCTTGACGGAAGCCGGGGATATGTTGTCCGACGTGGACAGCAAGTTGATGGAGCTGGAGAAGCGTCCTGATGACGGCAAGCTGCTCAACGAGATATTTCGCGGCTTTCACACCATCAAGGGTGGCGCGGGATTCCTCAATGCGGGCGAGCTGGTCACGCTGTGTCATCTCACCGAAAATTTATTCGATAAACTGCGCAACCGCGAATTGACGTTAAGCGCGGAGTTGATGGATGTGATTTTTGCGGCGACCGCCGAAGTGCGCTTGATGTTCAACGCATTGCAGAAGAACCTGCAACCGGATGCGGCCCCCGCCGATATGTTGGAAAACTTGAAGGCCGCGCTGGACGGGAAATCACCGGGTGGCAAAGCACCAAAGGCAGAAAGCAAACCCATTTCAACCCCGAACTCTTCAACCCCGAACTCTGGAGCTTCTTCCATGATGACACAATCCTCATCATCCGCACCGAAACCGCCCGACGGGGTGGATTGGAATGCGTTATATACCGCGCTGACCGGCACGGACATCGTCGCCGCAGTGGGCGCAACCCGCGATCCGGAAAAAATTGCCGAAGCAATTTCGGAAGAAACCTCCACCAAAGAGGCTTTTGGCCGCCGTGGTGCCGATGTGCCGGGCACTACTGTTGGCCGCCGTGGCGGGGATGTGCCCGCACAGGAAGTAAAAGAATCCACGATCCGTGTGGACACCGACCGCCTCGATCAGGTGTTGAATCTTTCCGGCGAAATCGGCCTGACCAAAAACCGGCTCACCCATTTGCGTTCCGACATCTTGCAGGGACACAACGACGCGAATACGCTGAGCGAACTCGATCAAGCCGTCACGCAACTGGATATGCTGGTGGTGAATTTGCAGAATGCGGTGATGAAAACGCGTATGCAACCGATTGGCCGTTTGTTTAAAAAATACCCGCGTTTGGCGCGCGACTTGGCGCGTTCATTGGGCAAGGATGTGGAGCTGGTGTTGATCGGCGAAGAAACCGAAATGGACAAGACCATGATCGAGGACTTGAACGATCCGCTGGTTCACCTGGTGCGCAACGCGGTGGATCACGGCGTGGAAACCATCGAAAAACGCATCGCCGCAGGCAAGCCGGAAAAGAGCATTGTGGAGTTGAGCGCGCGCCAGGAGGGTGACCACATCCTGATTACCATCAAGGACGACGGGCGCGGTATGCGCCCCGATGTGATACGCAACAAGGCTATCGAAAAGGGGCTGATCACCAACGAGGTGGCGAACACGCTGGATGAAAATCAATGCCTGGAACTGATTCTGTTGCCGGGCTTTTCGACCAAGGACGAAATATCCAGTGTATCTGGGCGCGGCGTGGGCATGGATGTGGTGAAAACCAATATCCAGAAACTCAACGGTGTCATCAATATAGTGTCCGAGCCGGACAGGGGCACGGTAATTACTATTTCCCTGCCGCTCACGCTGGCGATTCTGCCGGTGCTGATCCTGCGTCTCGGCGATCAATCTTTCGCCGTGCCGCTGTCGATGGTACGCGAAATTTTGTCCATATCGCCCGACCAGTTGCAGCAGGTATCCGGCAGGGCGACTATGGTGGTGCGCGGCGAAGTGCTGCCGGTGCTGCCGCTGGCGCAATTGATCGGATGGGAACAGGGTGTCGTGCCGGAAGTGGGCGTGCTGATGCAGTTTGGCAGCAACAGCTTCATCCTCTCGGCGGACGGTTTTGCCGGGCACGACGATGTGGT
>CAIZNF010000704.1 GCA_903934275.1 uncultured Nitrosomonadales bacterium | reverse complement strand
TTGTCCGGCGCGAAATTCACACTTGGCGCTATCCCCACCGCTGACCATACAGCGAGGCTGCGCGGTGTCCTGATTTCGCCCGCACATATTTCTTCGCCGACTTGCGCGCGCACGGCAACCGGTTCGCCACTGATCCACCCATAGCCTTGCAAATAATTCGCGACACTGCCTATCGCATCACTGCCTTCGCGAAATAAATCCGTCTTGCGGTTGCCGTTGAAATCCACCGCATAGTTACGATAGCTGCTTGGCATGAATTGCGGGATACCCATCGCACCGGCATACGAGCCGCGTACAGACAGCAAGTCAAACTGCTGCTCGCGCACCAGCAGCAAATAATTTTCAAGTTCACCGCGAAAAAAATCCGCACGGCGCGGATAGTCGAACGCCAGCGTGGTCAGCGCGTCCAACACCAAAAAATTGCCGGCATTCTGCCCATAGATGGTTTCCACACCGATCACTGCAACGATGATTTCCTGCGGCACACCGTATTTCCGCTCAGCACGGCGCAAAGTTTGCCGGTATTTATTCCAGAACTCAAGCCCGAATCTGACACGCTTCCGGTTCACAAAAGCCGCGCGGTATTCCGGCCACGGCTTAATAGTCGCGGGGCGGGAAATCGCATCGATCACCGCCGCATGATGCTGCGCACGGACAAACACATTCTCCAACTCATCGCGTTTGAATTGGTGCTTGGCGACCATTTCATCAATGAATTCAGGGATGCCCGGCAGCGCGGCGGAATAGGCGAAATGCGGTACAAAGGACAATGCCAGCAACGCAATGGCAACGCGGATAACTTTCATGGTGCAATTCTAACAGGATGTTGCAAAACTACTGCGGCGTGCCTCCTCTGCATTGTGTGGTGTTGTTGGCTGCCAGACATTCCATTTCTCTATCATATAGTGCAATAACGTAGGGCGGGATCTACCCGCCAGATATAGCTGTCGGGCAAAGCACGACCGAAAATGCACTTTGGAATTAAGAGCTGAAGGTAATCTGAAATGACAATTACAACCGCTGCCGCACGGCTTCAAACAAACAGATTGCCACCGCCGCCGCAGCATTCAGCGATTCGGCCTTACCGGGCATCGGGATGGTAATTTGTTGTGTGGCGAGATTCAGCAAGCCGGCAGATAGCCCCGCCCCTTCGTTGCCGATCAAAAACGCCACATTTTCGCGCAAGTCGCAGTCATACAAGCTATGTCTGGCTTGCAGGCTGGCCGCCAGCAGCGTGCCGTGAAATATCTTCGCCACACCCAACAAATCCTGCTGTTCGATAATATTCAACGCGAAATGCCCACCCATCGCGGCGCGCAGCACTTTTGGCGACCACGCATCGGCGCAGCCCGTGGAAAGAAACACCGCATCGCACCCCGCCGCCGCCGCCGAACGCAGCATCGAGCCGAGATTACCGGGGTCTTGTATATCTTCCAGCAATAACGCGAAGCAGACGGTGGCAACCGTTGCGGCAGGCTGCGGAATTTCGATCAGCGCGAGAATACCTGTCGGCGATTTCAGCTCGCTAAGCTCCGCGAATAATTTGTCATCCAGTTGCGTCACAGGCACATCGGCGGCACGTTCGAGCAATGCCATTATTTCCACGTCGTGCGACGCGGCGGCATTCAGTAAAATGTGTTGCGGCTGTTTTTCAGAGTCCAGATACGCCGCCAGCAAATGAGCCCCATCCAGCAATGTCTGGTTAACTTTGCCGCGTTGCCGCGCCGAGCTGGTAAGCTTAAACAGCTCCTTGAAGAACAGATTGTCGCGCGAGGTGATGTATTTCATTTAGCTTCCACGTAATCTTTTTCAATGAGCCTGTCAGTAAAGATATAGGCAATGCGAAAGTTCATCAGACTGCCTCCCAAAGACAGCGGATCGGCACGGCAAACAATCTGTCGCCGAACGGAGCCGTAACTTCGCCGTCATACAGCACCACACCTGCTGCAAAGCGCTTTCCGGCACTTTCCTTCAACTTGCGCAATCCACGGAAATCACTTGCCGTTACCGTGGCGGCGGCTTTGACCTCGACCCCGGCCACACGCTGACCAGTGCCCTCCAGCACGATGTCCACCTCAACGCCATCCTTGTCGCGAAAGTGATGGAAGGCGACAGACTCTTCCTGCCAGCTCGCCTGACGGCGCAGTTCCTGAAAAACAAAAGTTTCCAGCAGTTGCCCCAGCAAGGTGCGATCCGCCCATAACGCTGCGGCATCCACACCGAGCAAGGCGCAGGCAAGCCCCGTATCGCCCAAATGCAGCTTGGGTGTTTTGATGAGCCGACTCAGGCGGTTGCTGTGCCAGGGCGGCAACTCTTCCAGCAGGAACACGCGCGCCAGCAAGGTCACATAGTCGCGTATCGTCGGGCGGCTCAACTGAAAAGGCGAAGCCAGATCGGCTACATTGAGCAGACGCGCGGTCTGCCCGGCTGCCAGCGTAAGCAGGCGCGGCAGCACGTCCAGCGAACTGATGCGCGCCAGATCGCGCACGTCGCGCTGCACCAGTGTTTCAATGTAATCGCGATACCAGGTTGCGCGGCGGCGTGACGATGGGCGCGCAAGCGCGGCGGGATACCCACCAGCGGCAATCCGCTCGGCCAGCTCCTTACCCAGACGCGCCTTCTGATTGGTCTTGAAACCCTCCCCGAACAACGTACCGAGGAAGCCGGGTTGCAACTCCGCCAATTCAGCCTGCGCGAGCGGATGCAGCCGCAAGATTTCCATGCGTCCGGCCAACGAGTCCGCCAACCGTGGCACCAATAGCACGTTGGCCGAACCCGTGAGAATGAACCGACCCGGTCGCCGGTCACGATCCACCGCAGCCTTCAACGCGGTAAACAATGCTGGAACACGCTGCACTTCGTCCAGCACCACCTTGTCCGGTAAATCGGCCACAAACCCCACTGGATCAGCCTGTGCCGATGCCCGCAACACATCACCGTCGAAACTGACATAGGCATGACCCGCAGCATCGCCCACAGCACGGGCAAGCGTGGTTTTGCCGCATTGGCGCGGCCCGTGAATCAGCACCACGGGTGTATCTTCCAGCGCCTCGATCAGGCGAGGTAGCACAAAACGTGGATGAAATGCAGGATCAGTCATAGCGGCCAAGTGTAAACCAATATACCGTCCAATTGAAAGGTTTTGTAGTGACTAAATGAAAATGAACCTATGTTTGATAGCCAGCCAGATATCGCTGCTCAACCTTATTCCAATTCCAG
>CAIZNF010000703.1 GCA_903934275.1 uncultured Nitrosomonadales bacterium | reverse complement strand
GGCGATTGCATCCGCAGATTTCCGCAGATTTTAAAAACGTTATTGACTTGCCCGCTATCTCAAAATGGAAGCACCAGGCAGCCGTTTAATCCAAGTAATTCATCTGCGTTAATCTGCGTAATCTGCGGACAAATGTTTTTTTACGTTGATAGCGATCATGTCAGCCGAGCAGAACCAGCAGCCAGACCATTACCAGATTGACAATGGTAATGAGCACCGCAGCGCTGCCGATGTCCTTGGCGCGCTTGGCGAGCCTGTGGTCGTCCAGCGAGATGCGGTCTACCGTGGCTTCTATGGCCGAATTCAGCAGCTCGACGATGAGCAGCAGCAACACGCTGCCTATCATCAGCGCGCGTCCGACGGCTGTCGAATCAAGCCAGAAGGCCAGCGGCAACAGGATGATCGCCAACAATACCTCTTGGCGGAAAGCATCTTCATTCCGGTATGCCTCCTTGACCCCGGCACAGGAGTAATGAAACGCATTAAATAATCGTTTGAACCCGGTCTTGCCTTTGTACGGACTTTCCATAAATCGTCTTTAACCTGGTTGTGCTACCTGATCCTGATTTACATTCCACGAGACAAGCTCCATGCGCCCGTCAAAATGCTCGACAATTGCGGTGCAGCTATCCACCCAGTCGCCGCAGTTTAAATACGAAAGCCCGTCGACTTCCTTTATCATCGGCCAATGGATGTGACCGCAAATGGCACCGTCCAGCTTGCGCTCCCGCACATGATGAATGACCGAGTCTTCGAAATTGAAAATAAAATTGACTGCGGTTTTTATCTTGCGCTTGGCATAACCGGCAAGCGACCAGTATCCGGGGCGGCGTAATGTCCTGCGCAGCCAGGACAAATAAATGTTCAGGCTCACCAGCATGTTGTACGATTTGTCGCCCAGAATGGCTACCCACCTGTGATGGCGCGTCACCTGATCGAACTCATCGCCATGCAGCAGCAAATAGCGACGCCCATCAGCGGCGGTGTGGATAATCTCGTTTGCCACAACAACATCGCCAAACGATGTGCCCACATATTCGCGCACGGCCTCATCATGGTTGCCGGGAACGAAAAAAATCTTGTCGCCGTGCCGCGCACGCCGCAACAGTTTTTGTACGACTGTATTTTGCGCGGGAGTCCAAAATATGGTTCCTCTTTTCATCGCCCATAAGTCAACGATGTCGCCGAGCAGAAAAATATTTTCGGCTGAATATTCTTTCAGAAATTCAAGTAAACGATTTGCCTGGCATACCCTGGTTCCGAGGTGGATATCAGAAAGGAATATCGACCGGACTTGTGTCATTTTAAGGAAGCACAAACAACGGTGTAGAGCCGACTACATGACATATCGCGAGGCTGCATTGGAAAGGAGGTCAATGTTTTGTTTCATGCCGAACAGCATGGCAGAAAATTATTTAACAATTATTAATGTTTTGTTTCAGAAATATGAATTTTGGAACGGCACAGCGCAGGTGCGGGGGGGGGGCTGTTACAGAAAAAAATGGCATCCCAAAGGATGCCACAAGGAGGGAAAATCGTGAAAATACGCAAGTGAACTTAAAAGGGATTCACTCAAGTAGAAAAATATTTTAGCCGGAAATTATTTCAGCATTATTACGGGGTAATCACCAATGAAGGCGGCGCAGCAGTGAACTCTTCTTTCGTTGATGAGATTGCATGCGGTGCAGGATGTCATCCAATGTCTGGATGGCATCGACAATATGCGCGCCCTTGTTCAGCATGACGCATTCGGCGCGCACACCCATTGCCGCATCGGTAATTTCAGCACGGCTGGGTTTGCCGCTTTTGGATAAGCCCTCAAGCACCTGGGTAGCCCATATAACCGGCAAATGTGCCGCCTCTGCCAGCCAGAGAATTTCTTCCTGCAACTCCGCCAATCTTTCATAACCGCATTCCACTGCCAGATCGCCTCGCGCAATCATCACGCCGACGGTTGGTGAGTGCAGCAACACGAGCAGCAACTCCGGCAAATTGTCGAATGCCGCGCGTGTTTCTATTTTCAGGACGATGCCAAGTTTTTCTGCTTTCAGACGTTTCAAATGTTTTTGTAATAACTTGATGTCAGCGGGGTTGCGGACGAATGAAAGCCCGACCATATCGGCATGTTGAACAACGAATTTAAGATGTTCAATGTCCTGCGCAGTCATGCCATCCAGCTTAAGACGACTATC
>CAIZNF010000702.1 GCA_903934275.1 uncultured Nitrosomonadales bacterium | reverse complement strand
GCAATGAAACCCTGCTCTATTTGGTAAGCGGCAAGAACACCTTTGTCGGTCGTGTTGATCCGCGCTCACATTTACGCGTTGGCCACCAAACCGACGTTATCTTTGATATGGACAAGTTCCATATTTTTGACGGAACCACTGAAGAAGCAATTCGCTAAGCCAAGACACAAACAAGATTTCAAAAAGCCGGTGCACATTTGATGTGCATCGGCTTTTACTTTGTATACTACATAAATTTAATAATAGATTTTGTTAAAACACTTGATTAAATACGTTTTTGTGCTAGAATGTAAGAAGTAAGACCAATAATCAATTGTCAAAAAGGCGCAATTCGCATGTTTTATTGGGTTTCCTCCAATCAAAATATTAAGAATTTTAACAAACACTCTGCTGTAGATCTGATTCGCTTTGCCAATACCGGCATTTCAAGGACAGATCTGGCGGAGGAAATGGGTTTAACGCGCGCCGCAGTAACCATGATCGTTAATGATCTTTTGGAGAATGGAGTTATTTTGGAAGCGGAAAGCCGCTCCATCCCCAACGGACGCCCACCTGTCGTGTTGGAGATCAACCCCAAGCGAGGTCTGGTCGCAGCAGTTGATATGGGCGCAACTCATGTAAACCTTGCGATCGCAGATTTTTCAGCGAAAATTGTCGAGGAAGTTTCCCTTCCATTTGATATTAAACAAGGTCCTGAGGCATGTCTGGCACAAGTAAAACGCAACCTTAAAGAATTACTGGACCGCTCCGGGATCAGTATTTCCGAAATCATGGCAGTGGGAGTCGGCGTCCCTGGCCCAGTCATCAAAGACGCTGGCATGGTCATGTCCCCCCCAATCATGCCCGGCTGGGACCGTTTCCCAATTCGCAAAAACCTCGAAACAGAGTGGAGATGTCCGGTTTCACTTAATAATGATGCCGAACTCGGAGCTTTGGGCGAATGGGCGTATGGCGCAGGCCGCGGGGAAAAAAATCTCGCGTTCATTAAAGTTGGAAGCGGCATCGGCGCGGGACTTATCATTAATCAACAAATTTACGGCGGCACGACCGGCTCAGCCGGCGAGATCGGACACATCACGATCGATGAAAACGGTCCGCTATGCACCTGTGGGAATCATGGCTGTATGGAGGCTTTCGCTGGAGGCAACGCGATCGCACTTCAGGCAAAAAATCTGGTTGAATCCGGTAAACGCACTTTATTATCAAATACCCCCATTGAAAAGCTAACCGCACAGGATGTAGCGGAATGCGCGAGCCGAGGTGACCTGCCTTCACAGGCAATCATCATGCGCGCCGGCACATTCATTGGCATCGCCATTGCGGGCCTGGTAAATCTATTCAACCCAGGCGCAGTAATTATTGGCGGCGGCGTGGCACAAGCCGGTGACCTGCTGACAACATCCATTCGTCAGGCTGTACGGGAACGTTCTCTGCATGCTTCCGAGCAAAGTGTCCACATTACTACAGCGATGCTTGGGCAACGTTCTTCATTGATAGGCGCCATCGTGCAGGCGATCAACATCGCCATACACGACGCAACAGAAAGAAAAAAATCTGCCTCCAAGGAAATATTTCTAACCGAACTAAAACAGGCAGCCCCAACTGAATAAAGGAGGTGATGGTTAATTTACTCAGCACATCATGATAAAATAGCTTGTAATATGTCGTCAATTTCAACCAAAACCAAGTATATGTAAGGAGAAGAGTAATGAAAAAGTTAGGTTTGTTATTTAGTTTGTTAGTAGTTGCCAGCATCGTCCTCACCGCTTGCGGTGGCGGCGCCGCGCCGGCAACCGAAGCCCCTGCCGCAGCCACTGAAGCTCCCGCTGCAACCGAAGCTCCTGCCGCGACCGAAGCTCCCGCTGAAGTAATCGAAGTTACATTCTGGCATGCTTATGGCACCGGTTCCGCTGAAGAAACAGCCATGGCTGCTATTCTTGCGCAGGCTGCCATTGATATGCCCCAGTACAAGATCAACGTTCTTCAAGTCCCCTTCAACGACATCTTCACCAAGTATGACACCGATGTTGCCGCTGGTGGTGGTCCTGACATGTTCGTAGCCCCGAACGACAACCTCGGCGGCCAGGTCCGCACTGGAACAATTGCCGACATCACCGACATTGCCGCTGGCAAACTCGGCGATTACAGCGAACTCTCCCAGGGCGGCATGATGTACGATGGCAAGCTCTATGGTCTTCCTGAATCCTTGAAGGCTGTCGCCCTCTGGTACAACACTGACCTGCTCCCCACTCCTCCTGCCACAACTGACGAGCTCAAGGCTTTGATGGAAGGCGGCACGGAAATCTCCATCAGCTACGGCTGCTACCACCATTGGGGCTTCTTCGGCTCCTTCGGCGGTCAGGTCTTCGAT
>CAIZNF010000701.1 GCA_903934275.1 uncultured Nitrosomonadales bacterium | reverse complement strand
TGATTCATCGGCAGCACCAGCCTGGCTGCCAGGCCACCTCCGGCGCGATCTTCCAGATAAAATTTGCCTCTATGCAGCCGCGCGGCGCGCTCGACAATCGCAAGACCAAGGCCCGATCCGGTTGCGTCGCTGCGCGCACTTTCCAGCCGCATGAATGGCCGTTTTGCAGATTCGCGTTGCGCGACAGAGATGCCCGCGCCGCGATCCTCCACGGTAAGGTTGACGCAGTTTTCGTCTTGCTTAAGCCGCACGGTGATCTCCCCACCACCATATTTGACGGCGTTATCCAGCAGGTTGGCAAGCGCGCGCTTCAGCAGCAATGGGCGAATATCAATCAACTGTGTTTGCTGCAAATCCAACGACAGCGACTTGGCCTGTGCCGCGAATTGCTGCACTGTTTTTTGCACCAGAGTTTGCAAGTCGGTCGAAACAGTGGCCTCGTTTTCGTCAAGACGCGCATAGTCGAGAAATTGCCGGATCACCGCATCCATTTGCTCCACGTCGGCGGCCAGCCCGTCGCGCAGCGATTCATCCGCGCTCAATTCGGCAGCGAGCCGCACGCGTGCCAGCGGGGTGCGCAAGTCGTGCGAGATACCCGCCAGAACCAGAGCACGTTCGCGCTCATTGGCGGCAAGATCGGCGGACATCTGATTGAATGCATGCGACACCAAGATAATTTCCTGCGCGCCGCGTTCTGGTAGCAATTGCGGGATTGCGCCTTGCCCGACCTGTCGCGCCGCACGCGCAAGCTGTTTTAGAGGATGAGCCACTTGGCGTGCGATAAAGTACGCACCCAGCAGAGCCAGCGCCAGTACAACTCCGCCCCAAATCAGCAATACCTGCGACACCGGATGCTCAACGCGCTCGCTGGGTAGCGCCACCCAGAATTCTTCATTGCCGATAAAGAAGCTTACCCACAGCGCTTCCACACCGTTGCGCTGCGCCGCAAAACGCGTATTGCCACCCAGGCTATCGCGTACTTTCTCCGCCATCATGCGCAATTCAGGTGGGTGGTCGGGCAATGCTTCGAGCGCATCGCCGGGTTCCGCCATCTGCACGTGTAGCCCCTCTGATTCCGCCAATTCAAACAGCAGCGCGGAACGCCATTCCGGCGCAGCAGAAAGCACCGCCGCACGAGTAAGATTGACAACCGATATCACCAGTTGCGCCATTTGCCGGGTGCGCGGCTGTTGTTCGACGTGCCAAAAAATAGCCACGGGGGCAGCCAGCGACAGCACGATCAATACGACAATGAGCAGGAAAGACCGCGCCAGCAGGGTTCTCGGCAGCTTAATCACAAGGAGCCCCCTAGGATTTTATTCCGTCCGGCACAAACACATAGCCATACCCCCACACCGTCTGGATGAAACGCGGCTTGGCGGGGTCGGCTTCAATTAGTTTGCGCAGCCGCGACACCTGCACGTCGATGGCACGATCAAACGGTTCATGATCGCGGCCTCGCGCCAGCTCCATCAATTTGTCGCGCGATAGCGGTTTGCGCGGATGAGTCACCAAGGTCTTGAGCAACGCAAATTCTCCGGTTGTCAGAGAAACCGGTGTGCCTGACCTGGTCAACACGCGTGTGGCGAGATTCAGTTCGCAATCGCTAAAGGCAATAATTTTTTCTTCGGCATCGGGCGCGCCGGCAGGCTGCGCACCCTTGCGCCGCAGTACCGCGTTGATACGCGCCACCAGTTCGCGCGGATTGAATGGCTTGGGCAGATAATCATCTGCGCCCATTTCTAGCCCGACGATGCGGTCGATCTCGTCGCCTTTGGCTGTGAGCAGGATTACCGGCACAGTCTCGCCCGTACCACGCAACCGGCGCAGAATCGTCAGCCCGTCTTCTCCGGGCAGCATCAGATCGAGCACCAACAAGTGATAACGATTCAGCATCAAAGCCTTGTCCAGCGCGCTGCCGTCTGCCACCGCCTTGACCACAAAGCCCTGCTCACCGAGATAGCGCAGCAACAACTCGCGCAGGCGCACGTCGTCATCGATGATTAGTATGCGTTGTGGGTTGGTCATGGCGGTATGATAAAACGAAAAGCCTTTTAAGCCGTAGGAAAATTGTCACAAAACTACAAGGCTGAAACAAACTTTTACAAATCTGGCACTGGCATAAACACCTGGCTTACAGTTCAATCGCACTATGCGCGTGTGCCCATTGCGGGATACAGCGAGAGGGAAGCCGTGAACACCGTTTTAAAAGCCTTAATCACAGTCGGTATTGTTGCGTCGTTCAGCTTCGATGCACTGGCAGCCGACGCGATAACACCTTCCGTGCAGGATCACCTGCAGCGCGTGGAGCGCATGAAATCCATGAATCCGGAACAGCGCGCCAAGGAACACGAGGCAATGCATGAGGAGATGAATAAACTGACACCGGAACAGCGCTCCGAGCGCCGCAAGGCCGTACATGATTATTTGGGGAAGATGTCTCCCGAAGAGCGCAAAGGCATACGCGATAAAATGCACGGGGGTTTCAAAAATATATCCCCGGAGGAGCATGCCAAACATCACGCGGAAAAACGTAAAGAACTGGACAGCATGACACCCGAACAGCGCGCGGAACGCCGCAAGGAGATGCATGAGCGTTTTGAAAAAATGTCTCAGGAAGAACGCGATGAAATGCGCAATAAAATGAAGGAACACAGGCACGGCATATCTCCAGAAGGACATAAGGCGCGGCGCAAGGAGATGCACGAACGCTTCGAGAAAATGCCGCAGGAAGAACGCGAACAATTAAAACTCGACATGGGCAGCCATGATAGTGTGCCGTTTGCCGACCGCGACAAATTGGATAACAAACAATCCAGATAGCCGGAATTTCATAGAGCATTCACCAAATAGAAGCCCTTCACT
>CAIZNF010000700.1 GCA_903934275.1 uncultured Nitrosomonadales bacterium | reverse complement strand
TTTATGTATCTTGAAAAGTCTCTGAAAAAGCAAAATGGCTTCATCACTAAAGATGCAGCTTTTCTTTCAATTATTTATTTTGCCTGGATAGGTTACTCAGGACTGATGTTATTCCTTAGCTGATAAATCTATGATAGCTGACTAAATGCGGGGCACACTTGAGAGAGTGCGCGCGACAATGGCAATATCGAAGCCACTCAGGATGATTGCCATTGTCCCTGTCCACTCATTTGGTGTATGCATTACAATTCTCCATCAGCCTGCCTAGAAGCCACGTCAAATGCATTTCACAAAAATACAATAGGCTGGTACCTCCCAAGCATCCTGCCTAATTAGCCTTTAAATGTAGGATTTTCACTGTATTTACATCTATAAGATTGGCGGCGCTATGACTTTCCTACCCAATATCCGCGACCTGAATATTTTCGTGGTTGAGCCATCCACGTCACAAGCCATGTTCATCGATTCGCAACTGAAGAACATCGGCGTGACTATCACCACGATCTTCAAAGACGGCACCGGTGCGTTAAAGGCGATGCATGAAAACCGCCCGGATGTGGTCATCAGTTCCATGCACCTGCCCGACATGACCGGCGGCGAACTGGTGGCGCATATGCGCGCCAATGACTCGACCAGCCACATCGCATTCATTCTTGTTTCCAGCGAATCCAACCCGCATTATCTGGAATCAGTTCGCCAGAGCGGATCGAGTGCCATTCTTGGCAAACCCTTCACCATCGAACAGATGAAAAAAGCGCTTTCCACCTCGCTCGACTATCTGAACCCGGATACCGATAAAATCGAGGTGAGCGGCGACATCGACCTCGAAACCGTCCGGGTGCTGCTGGTGGATGACAGCCGCAGCGCCCGCGCATTCATGCGCCGCGTGCTGGAAAATCTCGGCATCCGGAATTTTACCGAAGCCGAAAACGGCAAGCAGGCGGTCGGCATCATCCAGCAACACTATTTCGACCTGGTAGTTACGGATTACAATATGCCGGAAATGGACGGCAGGGAACTGACCGAATATATCCGCACCCAGAGCTGGCAAAGCTCCGTGCCGATCCTGATGGTATCGAGTGAAAGCAACCAGAGCCGCTTGGCGGCGGTGGAACAGGCAGGCGTATCCGGGGTTTGCGACAAACCTTTCGAACCGGCAGTGGTAAGAAAACTGCTGGGGAAAATGCTGCAAGCCGAGGTTTTGTTTTAGGGGCAGTGAAGGTAAATGAAATTAGCACATATCAATCCTGTATAAAATGCACCATGAATAGCATGAAGTTATCAAAAACGAACACGCCACGAAAGTTTGTATGGTTGGTAGCTGCGTCAGTGTTCAACCGCCAACAAAATTATGTTGCGTAAATATCTAGCCATCCTAATTGGATGGACACTCTTAATTGGCGGATCGCTTTTATGGAATCTGCACGAGCTTGAACGCAACACGCTGAGCAATGCTGCCGCAGTCGCACGCGCAAGTCTGGCCAAAGATATTGGCTTCCGCGACTGGGCTTCTTCCCACGGTGGTGTGTATGTCCAACCCTCGGCGCATACGCATCCAAACCCATATTTGAAAGTCCCTGACCGTGATGTCGTTACCACGACGGGAATGAAATTGACCCTGATGAATCCCGCTTTTGTAATTCGAGAAGTGCAGGAAGATTTCAATGGCAGCAAGATGGACTTGAGTCACCTTACCAGTTTGAAGTTGTTAAACCCCAACAACAAACCAGACGAATGGGAAACTAAAGCCCTGAAGAGCTTTGATCAAGGCGCTACTGAAATGATAGAAGTTGCCAACATTGGTGACGCAACCTTCATGAGATTAATGAAGCCGCTGCCCGTAACCGATGGCTGTCTGAAATGTCACTCAGCTCAAGGCTATAAGGTAGGCGATGTTCGCGGTGGGATAGGCGCTTATGTTCGCATGCGCCCCTTTACTGACGTTCAAATGTCTCGAATTCATGATCTTGAGTTTTCTCATGGGGTGATTTGGCTAATTGGTTTGATCGGCTTAGGCGGTATGTTTCGCCGCGAGAAATTGAGCATCGTTGAGCTTAAACACGCTGAGCTTATTGGGCAGATACGCGCGCATACGCTAGAAATGCTGGCTGCCGACGAACCACTCGGCGACATTATGAAAGTAATTGTTTGGGGTGCAGAGAATGCCAATCCAGAGATGATATGCAGCGTTTTACTGCTGGATAGTGTAGGAATGCATCTTGTCACAGGAGCGGCTCCCAGCTTGCCTGATTTCTATAATGAGGCGATCAACGGAGTGGAAATCGGCATGGGCGTAGGTTCCTGTGGGACTGCAGCCTTCACAGGCGAGCGCGTGATTGTTGAGAATATTCAGACGCACCCCTACTGGACGCACTACAAAACGTTGGCTGCTCGTGCAAATTTAAATGCTTGCTGGTCGCAACCCATACTCTCCTCGACTGGTAAGGTGCTGGGTATTTTTGCCATCTATCACCGCACCGCACATGCCCCCACAAAAAAAGACATTAGCCTGATTGAACGTTCAGCTCGTGTAGCCAGTATTGCCATTGAAAAACGGCAGGCTGACGCTGCAATTCATAGCCTCGCCTTCTATGACCCACTGACCAATCTGCCGAACCGACGTCTGCTGATCGATAAACTTATAAAATCGCTAACAACTTCTGCATGCAACCAGCATTACGGAGCGGTGTTGTTTGTCGACTTGGATAATTTCAAAATGCTGAATGACACCCTGGGTCATGAATACGGTGACCAGCTTCTGATAGAAACGGCCAGGCGTATTCAATCTTGTGTCCGAGAAGTCGATACGGTGGCTCGTATGGGCGGCGATGACTTTGTAGTATTGCTGCCAGAGCTTGATGCTCAAGTCGAACAGGCCTCGCAGGCTGTCGAGCTGCTTGCCGAGAAAATACGCACTGCGCTCACCGCACCTTATCAACTCGATGGACGTGAATACCTAAGCTCCACCAGCATCGGCGTAAGTCTATATCGTGGCAATGAAGTAACCGCCAGTGAGTTGCTTAAACATACAGACATGGCGATGTATCGTGCCAAAGAGTCTGGACGTAATGCAGTGCGTTTCTTTGATAACGAGATGAAAATTGCCGTAGAGACTCGTGCTGCATTGCAAGCCGATTTGCGACGTGCCGTGCCAGAGCGGCAATTGCAGTTGTATTACCAGATGCAGGTGGACAGCGAGCGGCGCCCGATTGGGGCAGAAGCACTGGTGCGCTGGATTCATCCCGTACGTGGCATTGTGTCACCAGTACAGTTTATTCCGCTTGCTGAGGAAACATCTCTCATCTTGGAAGTAGGTGGATGGGTAATGGAATCTGCCTGCCTGCAACTGGCGGCGTGGTCTAAAACTGAACATACAAAACATCTCACACTGGCTGTGAATGTTAGCGCCAAGCAATTCAAGCAGCCAGACTTTGTAGAAAATGTAAAGAATCTCATACACGATCATGAACTCGATGCGTCGCGCTTGAAGATCGAACTCACCGAAAGCGTAGTGTTAACTGATGTCGCGGAAGTGGTCTCCAAAATGCATGCCTTGAAGGCATTGCGCGTCAGGCTATCGATGGACGATTTTGGTACGGGCTATTCGTCGCTGTCCTACCTGACACAATTACCGCTGGACCAGATCAAGATCGACCAGAGCTTTGTGCGTGATATGACCTCAGACCAGAATGATCAAGTGATGGCACTGACTATTATCGACATGGCAAAGAATTTCCATCTGAATGTGATCGCCGAGGGTGTGGAAACAGAAGCACAGCTGTCGCTGCTTAAACATTTTGGCTGCATGGCTTATCAGGGCTATCTGTTTAGCAAGCCAGTACCAATTGACCAGTTTGAGGCGTTGCTGAAGCGGGGTAATTTGTAACGGTTTGAATGTCCGGTTTGGAACAAGTTGACTGGGGGGTATGTGCCAATTGCTGCGGGTCGCAGGTTTTTCCAATTATAGTAAGCCACAACGCAAATTCCAAGAAATTGCCTATAGTTCACCGCTCAGTATAGTGGACCCGGTTTTCAAGACAGTAGTTTAAGCTGTGCGCTGTCATAAGGGATGAGGCGAAATGAGCGAAGCGAAACAGCGTAAGGTACACACACCTGATTTCAAGGCGAAGGTAGGTTTGGAGGCTTTGCGAGGGG
>CAIZNF010000699.1 GCA_903934275.1 uncultured Nitrosomonadales bacterium | reverse complement strand
GTCCAGCGCTTGACCAAGGAATTCGGCGTGGCGGCGATACCGGTATCGGTGTTCAATCCTGATCGCTCCGATCAGCGGGTGATCCGTTTCTGCTTCGCCAAAACCGAGAGCACGCTGGCGGCGGCGGGCGAGCGGCTGCGGAAGATCTGACCGTCCGGCCGTTCCGCTAGCCCGCAAATTTCATCACGAGCCAGAGTAAATGCCAAATGTGTGTTGATCGAGGTGAAAGCTGTTTGGTTTGATGCAGGGAGTGTTTCGGCGGGCCAATTTGCGTGAAGTGGACGCAACTCCCCCTACCCCCGTTGTTTTTAGCGTGCTGGGGTCAGCACTTTTTGGGGCTTATGGGGCAAGAGCTTGGGCGGCGCTGAGGAAGGTGTCGCGGTAGGGGTGATGTGAGGCGAACATCAGGCGAATGCGGCGGGTATTGCGGATGATCGCGACGCCGATCTTGAGCAGCCTGACGCGGATGGTGGCGGCACACGCGCACTGCAATGCGGTGCCTTGCAGTGCCAGGCGACGCAACGAGATCATCAACGTGTAGGCGAGTCCGGCCAACAGCAGCCTGATCTGATTAGCGAGGAAGTCGTGGCAGGAGGCGCGCGTGCCGAACAAATCGAGTTGCGCTTCCTTGATTCGGTTTTCGGCTTCGCCGCGTGCGCAGTAAAGCGTGTCGTAGAGATTGCTCGGTGCATCGGTCAGCGTGGTCACGATGAACCGTGGGTTGGTGCCCTGGCTGCCATATTCAAGCCGCGTGATGACGCGACGTTCCTTGTTCCAACTGTCGGCAGCGTAGCGAAGCTCATCAATCTCGCGCTGCTTGGCTCCGCTTTGCGCATAGGCCGCGTGCATCCTTGCTTCGAGCGGCTCGACGAGGCGTTCCAGGCGCTTGTTGCGCGCCAGTCCGATGACGTAGTCCACGCGATACTTCTCGCACCACCGTAGCAGGCGCTGGCGGCAGAATCCGGAATCGCCACGGACGATGAGCCGAACGTTCGGCCAAGTGAGACGAAGTCGAGCCACGAGTACCTTGATCAGCGCGGTCGCGTTCTTGGCGCCATCGATCCGGCTTCGCCGCAGATAACACGCCAACATCGATTGCCCGCAGAAGACGTACAGCGGCAGGTAGCAGTAATGGTCGTAGTAGCCGTGAAACTCCCGGCCCTCCTGATCGCCATGCAGCGGTACGTCAGAGGCGTCAATATCGAGGATGAGCTCATCGGGCACGGCGTCATGGCTGGCGATGAACTGCTCGACCAATACCCGATGCAGCGCGCCAACATCAGCTTGCGTGGCCGCGTTCTCCAAGCGACACAGCGTGGGCGCCGAGCCGAGGTCGCGTGTGACACCTACTGCGGTTTGCATCAGAGGATCGCGGCGCAAGGCACCATGATCATTGAGATCTTCGTAGCCGCAGCACAGCGCATATAGTCGCTGCGCCACCAACGCACGCATGTCATGCGTGATGCGATCTGGATCGCGGCCATCGTGCATTACCGACGCCACCGCGCGGCTCAAACCGACCCGCTCATCCACCCGCCGCAACAACATCAGGCCACCATCTGAACTGAGCGCACCACCATCAAAATCGGCACTCAACACCCGACGGCCAAGCCGTCCAAATTCCATCTGTCCTGCGGTACACTTTGGCATCGGCGGAACCCCGTTAATAATTGGCTTAGACACCTGTATTAACGCGCCTCACGGCTGTTCCGCCGACCTGCTTTCGTGAAATATTCGGGCTAGCACATCTGTGTGCCAAACATGCCGAACTGCCACCCGATAAGCTGGAGCGATGCCGGCTGCTCTAAGTCCCGCATTGCGAAAAAAGAGGCGGTGGTGAGCTTCGCGGCCGTCGCCGGTCCGGTGGTCGACTGCCACAAGGCTGATTACGTCGACCTGCGCCAGACCTAGCGACGGCCATCGGACAAGAGCTGCGCTATTTGCGCATCCTTGTCCTGCCACAATTGCTGCACCCATTTCGCAAACGCTTCGCG
>CAIZNF010000698.1 GCA_903934275.1 uncultured Nitrosomonadales bacterium | reverse complement strand
TGCTCAACGAGCTGGACGCGGATAAAACCGAATCTGCCGCTCAAGCAGGCATCATCGCTGAAAAAATCCGCACCACTTTATCCGAACCCTATCTTCTGACCTTCAAACACGAAAGCGAATCTGAAGCAACCGTCGAGCATCATTGCGCGGCGAGCATCGGCGTGGTGGTATTCAACAGCGAAACCAGCGCTGAAAACATCATCAAATGGGCGGATATAGCCATGTATCAGGCGAAAGAAGCCGGGCGTAATTTGATTCGGTTTTATGAACCATAAATCGGGCGAGATGAATAGTCCCTAAGATTGTTTGCCGGAAGCCATAAATTTCGTCTAATATGGAATCCAATTCCACATTAGCCGAATATCTCAATCATGCTTTCACGTACACTCAAGACCTCGCTCATGCAAGCCAGCCGAACATTTCCCGTTGTTCTGCTGACAGGGCCGCGCCAAGTTGGTAAAACAACATTACTCGGCGGCATCGCTGAAACAGGGCGAAATTACATCACACTTGACGACATGGATGCCAGGGCGCTGGCTGAATCTGATCCCGCCTTATTTCTGCAACGCTACCGCCCGCCCATCATCATTGACGAAGTGCAGTACGCACCCAAGCTGTTTAGCCAAATCAAGATAGCCGTTGATAAGAGCAAGAAGAATGGTCAATTCTGGTTAACCGGTTCGCAAAAGTTTCATCTCATGCAGTCCGTCACCGAAAGTCTTGCCGGTCGCGTCGCGATACTCGAACTCAACGGATTTTCACAGGCGGAAATCAACGATCACGCGGATCAGGCTTTACCGTTTTTACCCACCGAAGATTGGCTCGGACAAGCACGCCTGCGCGCAAAAAAAATGGGATTGGACGCGCTCTACAAAAAAATCTGGCGCGGCAGTTACCCACGCGTGATTGTCGAACCGGACATTTCAACCGATCTGTTTTACAGCTCGTATATTCAAACTTACATTCAGCGAGACATCAAAGAAATTATCAAAATCAGCAGCGAAAAAACGTTCTATAACTTTATTCGCGTCATTGCCGCGCGCACCAGCCAGCTATTGAACTATGCCGACATTGCACGCGATGTCGGCATCGACCAAAAAACCGCCAAGGCATGGCTTTCTGCACTCGAAGCCTCTGGTTTGGTGTATCTATTGCCGCCTTATCATAACAACCTCACCAGCCGCCTGATTAAAACGCCCAAGCTGTATTTTTTGGATACTGGCCTGTGCGCCTACCTCACCAAATGGTCCACCCCGCAAGCCTTGGAGGCGGGCGCGTTTTCTGGTGCGATTTTGGAAACGTGGGTGATCGCCGAGCTGCTGAAGAGTTACTGGTATAACGGCAAAACACCCTATTTTTATTTCTACCGCAATAAAGACCAAAAGGAAATTGATCTAATTATCGAACAAGACAATACCCTCTATCCGATTGAAATAAAAAAATCCGCCACGCCGAGTTTGAATGCCGCGAATAACTTTGCATTACTGGCAAAATTAAATCAGCACGTCGGGCATGGCGCAATAATATGTTTGCGCCAAAAAGATATTCCACTATCGGCAGAAGTTGATGCCATACCGATTGCTTACCTGTAAAACACAAGTTCTGGCAGAATTATTGAGCGTTACATAATTCATTACACCGTTCACCCTGAGCAAAGTAAGCCCCGCATACGCGTGGCAAGGCGTGAGCAGGAAACATAAACCCCTCCCAGCCTCCCCTTGTCAGGCCGGTGCCGGAGCAAAAGCTCTTCGCGGGAGGAGCGGCTTTGGCTCTCCCCCTGACAAGGGGGAGTTGGAGGGGGTTTGGGTCTAAAGATTGCTGTTTAGCCATTTTTTAGATTTTGTAACTTGTTGATTAATTTGACCATAAAAAGCTGTTTCTTGAGAGGTATCGATGGGTAAGTTTGCGTGCAGCCTTGGGCTTCGATACCTCAGCCCGAACGGAGCTATTGTCGTGAATTATGTAATGCTCAATAACTGTTTTGGCAAGGAGCATGAGCATTTTGAGTGCAGAACAAACCAAACCAGAACCAAAAAACTCCCTGATTAGCCACAAAGTTCAGCCCCCCCTACCCACCCAACACTTTCGAACGCACCCCTCAGCACCAGGGCAATCGCATCAAATT
>CAIZNF010000697.1 GCA_903934275.1 uncultured Nitrosomonadales bacterium | reverse complement strand
CGATTTCAGGAATGCCAACGCTATATTTTTCGTCCCACGGAAATAATGCAGCCATTTTTCACCTCCTCCTTAAATGCGATATTATCAAAATGGTTTGATGGCGGATTCAACTCTGAAGTGCAACTTTTTCAAATGAATTTAGGCTACGAGCTATGGGTTCGGAATATGCCCTGAGCTGGGGGAGATCAGGCGAATTTTTTAAAGCAATCTCTTCGCCATGATCCATGCTACGCAGTGTGTGTGGCCACGCTTTCGATAACAAACATAATCACCGTAGATTTGCACAGTTGCATCCATGCCATTTTTAATGGTGTGAAAAATACGAGGAACAGATAAATAAATGTGCATAATCCTTGATGCTAAGAACGACAAAAGCTCAAGTTTCGCACGATATTGAGGCGCTGTTGCTCCCTTCGAGCGGCAACCATCCTATCTCTGGCATCATCATCTTCACGGCCTACTTTGTGCTGGCTATCCGCCGTTAACTCCGCGGTGATGCAGGTAATCATCTGGGGTTTAAAGTCACAACTGCCATTTTGAAACATGGTGGCCACCTTTCTTCTCGAGTAATCATCGGTGCTATTATCGGCAGAAAACTAAAGAGATTTAGCGGCTTGTTAGCTATTTTAAAGGCAATAGCTTGATCAGGCGGACATAACCCGCCGTTGTTATTGCACTATTGATCCTAAAGCGGCAGTTTCATCCGCAGATTACGCAGATTAACGTAGATTTTCAGTTAGTTGCGGATATGTGCCCAATCACCCAATAGGTGGGGCGGCAGCTCAGTATTGCTTGTTGTTTAATCGGCGAAAATCTGTGTAATCTGCGGACAACTGCTTTTTCTAGGTTGATAGAGAAATGGACTAACCCAACGCATCTTCGCCTAATTTTTTCTCGACTGTTTCAAGGAACATTTTTTCATCCAGCGGGCGATAGAAAAAATAACCTTGAATGTAGTCGCAGCCGTTGTTGCGCAGCTCGGCCAATTGCGCCTCATTCTCTACGCCTTCCGCCACGAGCTTCATTTTCAACGCTCTACCCAAGCCGATTACGGCGCGAACGACGGTGCGGCTTTCTTCATTACTCTCGATGCCGTCAATAAACGCTTTGTCGATTTTCAACACGCTCACTGGCATACGCGTCAGTTGCGCCAACGAGGAATATCCCGTACCGAAGTCATCCACGGCCACACGAAAACCAAGATTGGCCAATTGCCGCAACACGCGCAGATTGGTTTCGACATCCGCCATCAGCGAGGTCTCGGTAATCTCGATCAGGATACGTGTCGGGTCGGCTCCCGTCTCGCGCAGGATGGCGGCAAATTCATCCGTCAGATTCACCTCGCTTAATTGCCGCGTGGAAACATTGATTGAAATGTAGGACGGCGCGCGTTCTCCCCAGCGTTTGCGCCAATCAACTTCCGCTTCACACCCACGGCGGAATACCCAAGCGCCGATGGCAATGATGCTACCCGTTGCTTCGGCAATCGGAATGAACACTGCCGGAGAAATCTCGCCGCTCTGCGGATGCCAGCGCAGCAACAGCTCGGCACCGATTATGCGCCCATCCGCCGCCGCTACGATGGGCTGAAAGCGCGGCGAAAATTCATTGTTCTGGATAGCTGTGCGCAAGCCTTGGGTAACCGCCAGCCTTTGATGAGCCAGTTCTTGCAAGCTGTTGCTAAAAAATTGCCAGCCGTCGCGCCCCTTCTCTTTAACCGCATACATGGCTGTGTCTGCGGAACGCAGTAAGTCATCGGCTGAATGCGTGCTGCCGTGACCGATAGCAATCCCGATACTGCCCGTTACAAATAGAGGGGTGTGGTTAAACAATACCGGTTGCCGTAAAGCGATATTGATCCGCTCGGCGAGAACCGAGATCGTCGTCGGCTGATCAAGCTGCTCGCACAACACAACGAACTCATCACCACCCAAGCGGGCAACCGTATCGCCCGGACGCACCTGTTCAAGAAGCCGGGCAGAGACCGATTTGAGCAAAGCATCCCCCGCCTCGTGCCCGTAAGTGTCGTTTACCAGTTTGAACCCGTCGAGATCGACGAACAGCAATCCAACACTCAGCCCATTGCGCAGCGAACGTTCCAGCGCACTGGCGAGCCTCTCGCGGATCAATGCCCGGTTCGGCATCCCGGTTAATGTGTCGTGTGTCGCGCGGCGCGTCAGTTCATCTTCGGCTTTTTTACGTTCGGTGATGTCGCGCATGGTCACCACCAGCATCCATGCATCACCGTTGCGCACCTTGGCAATGGAAGCTTCGAGCGGAAAGAAAGTACCGTCTTTTCGATAGCCCGATAACTCGCTGCGCTCTCCCATGCGGCGTTCGTTCACATCACCCTCAACAAAGCTGCGCACCAACTCGACATGTCGTTGCCTGAAGTGCGGCGGCAGCAATTGATGCACCGGCATGCCGACAAATTCTTCTGCCGTGTAACCAAACAGCGCACAAGCACTGCGGTTAGACTCCACGATAACTCCCGTCGAGTCCGTGGCCAATATCGCCATATCGGCCAGTGAAAGAATCTGCTGTGCTGTGCCGACTTTACGCATTGCATCGCTCACTTCCTCGGCCAGACGGGCAATCACCTGAGGTGCCATAGGCGATTCATGCAGCTTGGATCCTTGCGCTTGCTCGCGATAGCGTTCCGGGATCACCGGTGCCAAGCGCCCGAAGTGCTCGATGATAGTGAACGTGCCGTCCGCATTGCAACGCGACAAATAAGTGTTTACATGGGCATGGTGTGTCTTCGCATCCATCTCCACCTCACCCTGAGGTCCAAGCAGACGCACGTGCTCCAGCTCATTGACCAGAGCTTCCGCTTCCGTCGTCCCCGCCGCTTCCACAGCTTTGGCAAAAGCATGCACACACAAATAAGTGCCCTCGCCAAAATTGGATTGCATCCCGTTGCCGAGCGGCCAGATACCGTCGATGCCGGGCAGGAGGGCGAGCCGTTCGAGGTAATGCTTATTCTCCGCTGTGTCCACCGACATAAAGTAAGTGTTGCTGGAATAGAATCCTTCACGCACCTGCGCCGGTAAGCGGCTCACCATCACCTCGTCGTAATGCCCCATCACCACGGCCATGCGTTCCTTCAGCCCCCTTTCGGTGAATCGCGTCAGTAGCGTGATTTGATCCGCACCGGCGAAATAGGGCACAAATACATCGGCACCGGAATGCGCGACCTGTTCGATCAAAGTATCAATCTCGGCATTACTCGCGCCAATTGGAAGATATTCCTCGCCAACAATATCACCGCCCAAACTCTTCAACGAACGCTTGGCGGCATCAATCGATCCGCGTGGCCATTCGTAGTTATTGCCCGCAAAAAACATTTTGAGGCCGAAATGCTGCCCCATGTAGGGAATCATTTTGTCGATCTGTTGATTGGGCAACGCGGCGAAGTGGAAAAAATAGCGCCCTGAAATACTGCCTTCGTAAAACGAGAAATTGAGCAAGGGAATGCGTTTGGGCTTGGCTACCTGATTGGCGACAGCGATACGCGAATTGGAGAGCAGGTTGCCGATGATGGCTACACAATGATGCTGCTCGATCAAACGAAGCGCGGCCGGAACGGCTGTGCCGGGCAGGCTTCCATCATCCTCAATCATGAGTTCTAGCGGTCTGCCCAGCACACCGCCGCGCCAGGGCAATCGCATCAAAATCGAAGCGCAGCAAAGGCATAAATCGCGACTGATACTATAGGTTGACGGATTGTTTCCGATAACCCATCTTTTTCTCAGGGGAAAATGATGGGGGTTAATAACTGCGAGGTAGCGG
>CAIZNF010000696.1 GCA_903934275.1 uncultured Nitrosomonadales bacterium | reverse complement strand
TCCAACCAGTTGTTAATGCTAAATAAATACAATATTCTTGTCGCGCTTTGACATCATTTGATTGGTAATATACCAAACTGGACGAGCCGAAACCAAACACATGGTTACCTGCTGGTGACGCAATATTTTTATGAAGCTGAATTTTCCAGATAAATTTACAATGAAACCAACCCCACAATGAAGCGCGGCATTCTGTTATTACTTGCAGCGCTCCTGTTGCTCACCTCGTGCAGCAGCATTTCGACCAGAAACGTTATTTCCGCCGCTGCCAGTGGCAGCCCCGAAGCGGCTGCGCGCGCGCTGCTCAAACGCAAGCGGCTCGCCTACCTGCGTAACCCCGCACAGATCGCCAGCGACCTGAAAAATGTGCGGCATGATTTCGATCTGTTGATGGACGTGCTGCGCGGCAATGCCGGCAAGAAGTGGGGCAAGAAAGAAACCCGGCTGCCCGACCGCACCCACTACGTTAAATACACGCAGGGCTACCTGAGCCGCGCCATCGTTGATTTCGATCACGGCGAGATTACCGTCGAAACGCTGGATGAAAAGAATCCGGGCAGCAGCCTGAAGGATGCCATCGTCACCACGCTGCTCACTCCCGAAGATCCGCGTGCGGTTGATTTGTTTTCGGATAGCTCGATCAAACTGACTGGCGAACGTGCCCCCTATTTGCTGGGTCTGGTGCTGGATGACAAAGGGCGCACCATTGCTACGCCGGAGCAAGCCGAGCGTTTCGCCGCAGGGTTGGTTAACTCCGCGAAAACCCGCAACGTAAGCACCGATGCGGGCGGCAAACAAGCCCGCTTCGTCAAATTCAACATGGTCAGCAATTTTTCCAACAAACAGGCGGAAAAATATCGTCCGTTGGTGGAGAAATTCGCCAAAATTTACGGTGTCAGCCCGAGCCTGATATTCGCCATCATGCGTACCGAGAGCAACTTCAATCCGTTCGCAGTCAGTTCCGCACCCGCATACGGCCTGATGCAACTGGTGCCCAGCAGCGGCGGGCGCGATGCCTACAAACGCGCCAAAGGCTCGAACGAAATGCCCAGCAAACAATATTTGTTCAATGCGGAAAACAACATCGAGCTGGGTACTGCGTATTTGAACGTGTTGGCTTTCGATGAGATGGATGAAGTAACCGACCCGGCATCGCTCGAATACTGCGTCATTTCCGCCTACAACACCGGCCCAAGCAATGTGCTACGCACTTTCGGAGGCTCATCCAAACACCGTGATGCGGCGCTGGGCGAAATCAACAGCCTGAGCGCACCCGCTGTATACAGCCATCTGCGAGAACATCTACCCTATTCCGAAACGCGCCAGTATCTGCAAAAAGTGGTGGGTGTCAGGAAGCAGTTTGTTTCGGTTAACTGAGTGGCTGGCTCCAAAGTGTGGGCCGCTTTCCCACTTTTAAAGTTCGCAAGGATATGGCTTGGCAACCTTCATCCACCCTATGCTTACTCATGGCGTAAGACGGCTCATTCGGGTATATTTCGCCGATACTTTACAGTTCTAACGGGCATGGCGAGTACCATCCTTGATAATGAATTTGCCATGCCCGTTTCCCCCTCCCCATCCCTCCCCCGGATGGGATAACCAGCGACTTGGTCATCGTTTTTTGATGGCCTAGTCGAATGGCTAGTTGTTTTATCAGAGGGGGTAAGCGAATCGCTACGCGAGTTTCACAGTGATGAGGAATTGCCATGCCGGAAATTAGCCGTTTTCTTGGAATTGTCATCTTTATGTATTTCGATGAACACAATCCGCCGCACTTCCATGTGAAATACAATGAGCACGCTGCTGTTGTTAATATTCGGACGCTCAACGTTTCCGATGGATACTTGCCTGCAAAGGTTCGTGGTTTGGTGGAAGAGTGGGCAGAGCTGCATAAACAAGAGTTGCTCGAAATGTGGGAAACCAAGGAATTTCACAAAATTCAACCTTTGGTTTGAGGAGGAATATATGATCGTAAATGTGCAGGAAGCACGCTATTTGGATGGTTATCGAGTCTGGCTGAAATTCAACACCGGCGAATCCGGCGAAGTCGATTTGCAAGATATGATTTTTAAATACAAGATCGCTGCACCATTGCGCGATGCGGAGCAATTCAAGCAATTTAAACTCGACGCATGGCCAACCTTGGGATGGGATTGCGGTTTCGATGTATCGCCGGAAACGCTGTATGAGCGGGCTACGGGAAAAGTGCCAGAGTGGTTTGAATCAGCATGATGGTTAAGTGAGTAGGCAGCATGAACCGGAAAAAATCAAACATGACCAAGATGCTTGAAGAAATTCACCCCGGCGAAATTCTGTTGGAAGAATTTATGAAGCCCAAAGGAATTACCGCGCGCCAGGTGGCTGCTGATATTGATGTCCCTCCCAGCCGGATTAGTGACATCGTGAATGGCCGCCGCCCGATTACGGCTGATACCGCCTTGCGCCTCGGTGTGTATTTTCAGATGGATCCGCGCTTCTGGCTCAACTTGCAATCGGAGTACGACATGCGCATGGCGATGCGTGATCTGCTGCCCAAGGTCGCGCCACGCATTCGGGTGTTGCACGCAGCTTAGCGTCTGACAGATGTTGCATTACAATCGCACCCATGTCTGAATTTTACGCTTTGGTTCCCGCCGCCGGTTTCGGTGCGCGCATGGGCAATGAGCTGCCCAAACAATATCTGCCGCTGGCCGGGCAGCCGATGATTTTTCACGCGCTGCAAACACTGTGTACCTGCCCGGAAATCACCACGGTATTCGTGGTTCTGGCTCCTGATGACACTCTGTTTCACAGTTACGACTGGACGTGCTTCGGTGATAAATTGCAGCCGTTGTATTGCGGCGGCGAGCGGCGCGCGGAAAGCGTGCTGAACGGTTTGCTGGCTTCCGAGCTGGAGCCGGACGACTGGGTGCTGGTGCATGATGCGGCGCGTCCGTGTCTGACTCAAGCGCATCTGTCCAAGCTGATTGGCGAATTGCGCGATGATACTGTGGGAGGAATCCTTGCCATACCGCTGGCGGACACGCTGAAGCGCGCCAATGCAGATGGACGCATCCTGCGCACCGAGAGCCGCGATCAGTTATGGCAGGCGCAGACACCGCAGATGTTTCGCGCCGGGCTGCTGGCACAAGCGTTGCGGCAGTGCAATGACGTGACAGATGAGGCTTCGGCGGTCGAGGCATTGGGCTTGCAGCCGAAACTGGTATTGAGCGAATCGAGCAATTTCAAGGTGACTTATCCGCAGGATATGCTGCTGGCGGAGTTACTTCTGCAAAAGTGATAGGCAAAAATCTTTTATCCGCAGATTACGCAGATTACGCAGATTACGCAGATTACGCAGATTCCACAGATTGAATTTCGGGATAACAGGGGCGTAAAGGTAAAAGGGGTAAAGGTTTTAATCTGCGTTCATCTGCGTAATCTGCGGATGGATGTTTTTGATAAAGGTGCAAAATATGCGTATAGGACAAGGCTTCGACGTTCACCAACTGGTAGCAGGCCGCAAGCTGATTATCGGCGGCGTTGAGATACCCCATGACAAGGGGCTGCTCGGGCATTCTGATGCCGACGTGTTGCTGCACGCGATCTGCGATGCGTTGCTCGGCGCGGCGGCGCTGGGCGACATCGGACGGCATTTCGCCGATACCGATGCCAAGTACAAAAATATTGACAGCCGCATCCTGTTGCGCGAAGTGCTGCATCTGGTTCGCGAGCAGGGTTATCGTATCGGCAATGTGGATGCGACCATCATCGCGCAATCTCCGAAAATGGCACCGCATATTCCGCAGATGGTAGAGCATATCGCCGCCGACCTGCGCGTCCAAAAAAACGCCGTCAACGTGAAAGCCACCACCACCGAACAGTTGGGGTTCAGCGGGCGCGGTGAGGGGATTGCGGCGCAGGCGATAGTTCTTTTATTGGCCGATTGATGCGCGTTCTCGCTATTGAAACCTCCACCGAATACTGCTCGGTCGCGCTGTGGCAGGATGGCGTGATTACGGAGCATTGCGAGCTGGTCGGGCAGAAACATTCCGAAGTGTTGATGGAGATGATTGACGATCTGCTACAAGCAACCGGCTGCAAACTACAGGCTATGGACGGCATCGCGTTCGGCATGGGGCCGGGTTCGTTCACCGGGGTGCGCATCGCCTGTGGCGTGGCGCAGGGATTGGCTTTCGGCGCAAATCTACAGGTGATCGGCGTATGCACTTTGCAAGCATTGGCGGAGGCTTCTGGCAGGCCGCGTGTGATCGCCGCGCTGGACGCGCGCATGGGCGAAATTTACCACGCCGCGTATGAAAAACAGGACGGTTCCTGGACAACTGCGAGCGAACCATGCTTATGCAAACCGGAACATGCGCCGACAGTTTCGGGCGATGACTGGTTCGGCGCAGGCAGCGGCTTTTCCGTATATGGAAAAGCGTTAGGCGAAAGATATGCGGGGCAATTGCATGGTGTGGATGATGCCGCCGTGCCACAAGCCGCTGCGATAGTCGCGCTCGGTGCGGCTCAATTTACGCTTGGTCGCGGCGTGGATGCGGCGGAAGCATTGCCGCTGTACCTGCGCGACAAGGTGGCATTAAAAACCAGCGAACGCGATAAATCAACCGGCGAGAAAGAACTCCGTTAATGCGAGCGATGACACGGATGGATGTGGATGCGGTACTCGCCATTGAACAGGCGGTGCAACGCTTTGCGTGGACATGCGGAAATTTCAGCGACGCGCTGACCTGCGGCTATGTGTGTAGCGTGCATGAAGAGGGTGGCGAAATTAATGGCTATGCGATCATGATGGCGGCAACGGACGAGGCAGAGCTGCTCAACATCGGCGTGGAGGCGGTGCAGCAGCGCGGGGGATTGGGGCGCACAATGCTGCTGGAAATGTTGGGCGCGGCACGCGACAGAAATATGAAACGCGTATTCCTCGAAGTGCGCCCATCCAATGTGGCTGCGATTGCCTTGTATCGCAGCGCGGGTTTCAGTGATATAGGCGTGCGGCGCGGCTATTACCGGAATGCGGAGAACAGCGAAGATGCGCTTATGATGGCGTGTGAGTTGATGCCAGGAGAGAGGGCGAATGGATAGAAACGAAGCAGTGCTGCGCGAGTTGAATCTGTATCCGCAATGGGTGCGGCGCAATCAGCCTGCGCCAGTTGTGGCGGACGTAGGTCGGGTTTCAACCC
>CAIZNF010000695.1 GCA_903934275.1 uncultured Nitrosomonadales bacterium | reverse complement strand
TTGTTTAATGTTGGGCACGCTACGCTTTGCCCAACCTACGAGAAGGCAATTTTCCATTTTTGGTTCTGGCTCATCCGGCTTAGATATATTTTGGAGCGGATACTATGATGAAAGAAACTGACATCCTTAACGCCAGCATCCTGATCGTCGATGATCTGGAATTCAACGTCCACATACTTGAACGCATACTGAGTAACGCCGGTTACAACTCCATCACGACAACGACAAACCCGTTGGAGGTATGCGATCTGTACCGTAAAAATCGCTATAACTTGATTTTGCTCGATATCGAGATGCCCTGTATGGATGGGTTCCAGGTGCTGGAGGGGCTCAAGGAGGTCGAACCGGATGATTATCTTCCGGTGATTGTGATTACCGGCCATGCGGATTACAAATTGCGCGCGCTGCATATAGGCGCGAAGGATTTTATCAGCACGCCATTTGACCGGGACGAGGTGCTGGTGCGCGTACACAATATGCTGGAGATACGGTTGCTGCACGAGGAATCCAAGAGCCACAGCAAAGCGTTGGAACAGGAGTTGCGGGAAGTAGACATCGGCCAAACGCTGGTCATCATGCAAGAACAGCCTGACGAGAAGTGGCTCTAGTATTTTCTAAAAACGGACAGCCGTAGGGTGGGCTCTGCCCACCATGTCGGGCAGAGCCCGACCTACAATTTTAGTTCCGGCTCGTCCGGCTCAGGATTAACAGAATTACGGAATGGCATGGAAAAAACGCATTCGAAACTTGATCGGGATACGCATACAAGGGGAGAGCCGGGGGATAGCCCTTTGCGCCAGTTGTTCCGCTCGCCCGATTTGCGCCGGGTGTTACCGGGGTTGGGTATCTCTACTTTGTTGTCCAATGTTCTGGCGCTGGCGCTGCCTCTCGCGATCCTTCAGATTCTTGATCGCGTGGTGGCAAACCAGTCTCTGGAGACGCTGGCTTTTCTGGTTATCGGGGTGGTCATCGCATTAATTCTGGAAGAGGTTTTGCGCTCGATCAACGGGCAGGTCACCAGTTGGCTGGGCGCGCGCTTCGAGCATAACACCAGTGTTGCCGCGCTCGAACGGTTGATGCATGTCCCCTTGCAGCGCTATCAGCAGGATGAGCCGGGTGTGCATGAGGAGCGGATACTGGCTACCACCAAGGTGGCCGAATTTTATTCTGGACAGTCGCTGCTGGTGTTATTCGATCTGCCTTTTGTGGTGATCTTCGCGGTATTGATTTACATCATCGGCGGCTGGTTGGTTGGCGTGCCGATTTTTCTGCTGCTGTTGTTTTCTTACCTGATTTATTACTTCGGTAACTGGATGCGCGAGCAGGTGAAGCAGCGCATTATTCAGGATGACCGCCGTCTGGGTTTTTTAACCGAGGTATTGTCCGGTATCTATTCGGTGAAGACTCTGACGATGGAGTCGTTGATGCTGCGCCGTTATGAGCGGTTGCAGGAAACTAATTCCGTATTGGGCGATGCGCTGATACGCGGCAACGCATTAGCTTCGAATATGGGCACGTTGTTTTCACAGGTCATGATTGTGGCTGTGGTTTTTGCTAGTTCGTGGATCGTGATCAGCGGGAAAATGACTCCAGGTGGTCTGGCCGCATGCATGATGCTATCGGTGCGCATGTTGCAACCGTTACGCCGGGGCTTGTCGGTGTGGATGCGCTATCAGTCTTTTATTGCGGCACAAGCCCAGCTTAACCAGGTGTTCGACATGCCCCACGATAACGACGAGGGGAAACCGGAGATGCAGCCGGTTAAAAAAGCGCTGGAGCTGCGCAATATCACGCTGAAGTTCAAAGGCGCTGATTCTGTTTCCACACAATCTCTGGGCAAGAGCGCTCTTTACGGCGGCAGCTCCCGCAATAGCAGCGAGCGTGGCGAGCTGTTTTCCGATCTTTTCCTGACGCTGGAGGCGGGGCAGTGCATCGCTATTCTGGGGGTAAGCGGAAGCGGTAAAACCAGTCTGCTGTCGTTGATGAACGGCATGGTGCGGCCTGTTTCCGGCGAAATTTTGGTGGACGGCCAGCCGTTGGATAGTTTTGCCACAGGCAGTGTTCACAAGGAAATAGCTCTGTTGCCGCAAACTGGCACGATTGTGTCCGGTAATATTCTCGAAAACATGACCATGTTCGATGCCAGCCTCAATGAGGAAGCGTTGAGAATTTCAAGCAAGCTGGGCTTGGATCAAATCGTGGCAGGTATGAAGCTGGGGTATGAAACTAATGTCGGAGAGGGCGTGGCGGAAACTTTGCCGGCAGGGGTGCGCCAGGTCATCGCCATCATCAGGGCGCTTGTACGCA
>CAIZNF010000694.1 GCA_903934275.1 uncultured Nitrosomonadales bacterium | reverse complement strand
TTGCATACTTTATCTTTTTCGCAGCGGGTGAAGAATAGATCCAGAGCACGCTGCCCATCCCTGGCGACATCCTGATAGAGGACAAACTTTGGATCAACCACCGCGTCCAGGATAAGGCTGCGCACATGGGCTGGATACATCTTCAAATATACAAGCGCCGCGCGCGTGCCATACGAAACTCCATATAGATTGATCGTTTCATACCCAAGTGCGGAGCGAACCTTATCCAGATCCTGCATGGCGATATCAGTAGTGTAATAGCGCAGGTCTGCGTCCAATTTTCCGGGACACGCCTTCAATAATGCGATTGTGCGTTCATCATCCAAAGCTTCATCCTTTGGATCAAGGCAGCGTAAGGGGTTGGATTTTCCTGTTCCACGCTGGTCCACAAGAACAATATCCCGCTTCTCATGAATTCTGAACAGGGAGGAGTATATGGCCGGGAAAACTTCGACCGCTGATTGACCAGGTCCGCCAACAAGGATAAACAACGGATTCGATTCCGAACTTCGCTGAACGGCCTCGACCACAGCAACGTTTAAATTAATCTGGCGGCTTTTCGGATTCGCAGGATCTTCAGATACTGCCAGCGAGCCACATTTCGCATCCACCTGGGTGTCAACGCCAGGCGTCATCAAAACACAATCCACAAGGGCTATACCTGAAGACTTCGGAGTAGGTGTTGCTTTTGTACTCGTGCAGGAGGCCAATAAAACTGTCTGAAGAATCAACAAAAGAATTTTTTTACGCATTTGATCAACCTGTCTCAGCGATTTTCAACTTGAACTCGATAGGCATCGATGCTTCCATCTTTATCCAAATCCTTTTTAAAGGAAAAACTCACCCAATTCAGCTTGTGCTTGACAGCTCTTTTCCGCCAGCACGTTGTCCATATCCACATAGAGTATCTTCTGCATCAATTAAGTTCGTCTCCATAGTTTTTCCAACATGTCATTTGTCGTTTCCAGGGCGACCTGCTCGCAGCCTGCTTGCAGTCTGCCAGGATAGCGATACGCCAGCGGAGCCACATCCACTTCATAGCCGCCTTCATTGTGAGACTCGGTGGTATGCAGGTAGCTGATGCAGCCATCGCACACGCTTGCAAACAGTGTGTGCGCGGCGGGCGAAGCAGACTTGACCTTCAGCCCGATTTCAGTGAACGTCTCAGCCGCATATGTCACCAGCGCCAAATCGCCAATTCGCAGTGCATTGATCCGCAGCGGCACCGACCAAAAGCCATTCTTCGCTTCGATCACTGACCTCCACGGATAACGTTGATCGAGTCGCAGGTCTGCGAAAATGGAAAGGAAGCTGGGAAGTTTTGCTAGCGCCAGTAATGGCTTGCCATAATTCTTTGGCGGACGGGATGTAGTGACACTCGCTTCGGTTGGCATCCACGCTTCCACGCGTTCGATACGAAGTGAGGCTTCGCGAATCTTTTCTGCCCCAGAGCGGACCGCAGATAACACAGCCTTTGCCACGCCCAAACCTTGTTCTGCCATCATCTCGAAAGCGCGGGCGTCATCCCAGTACATGTCGGGGTTGATGTTTGCCGCCGCGCCCTGCAGGAAAAGAGTCAAGCCGCCAATTTCATCTTCTACTTTTCTGCGCATCGCGCCTATCCAATCGGCCGAGACAAGCAGGTTGTCGGGTCCAAGCACTGTGCCGTGACAGGCGTAGTTAACGATGGTCGCGAGTCGTTCCCCCTCATCTGTCAGCACACTGACTATCTTAACCGATTGATCTCTGATGCCATCAGGATTGCGCCCTATCTCCATCCGACCATCGGGCATTTTCTCGCGGCGATTGATCCCAACCTTTGCTTCGCCTTGCGAATATTCCAGCCGCGCAGGCCGGAGATTCGATGCCGCATCTTGCACTGCTAAAACAATGTTATCCACCAATGAGTCTATATACTCTCGGTTCTTGCGCGGCGACTTTTTGTCCGCATAGGCAATGGGACCGGAATG
>CAIZNF010000693.1 GCA_903934275.1 uncultured Nitrosomonadales bacterium | reverse complement strand
GGTTGATCGAGAAATAAAACATGTGCTGAGAGAAGAAGGGAAGAAAGGAAACGATTTTGACCTCAATAAAATTATTTCGATATTCGACTCCAAGAAAACTTACGACGAAATAAACAAACGCTACCCCGAGCTAACAGATGATCTTCTCCACCTCATGCCAAAGGACTACACCAAGATTCAGCTTGGGCAGCTTATTACCGCGATCTGGTCAAAATATCTTTCTCTTCAAGGCGGGGATGTTGAAACTCAAAAGCAGTTACTCGCAAAAGAGAAGGAAATATTTCAGAGAGAAAAGGAAGTTGCTGACTTGAAGTTAAAGCTGCAAGAGATGAAATCTGGTGACAAAGAAAACAAGCAAGAGCAGCAGTTTGAGGCGTATCTTAAGTCAGGGAAGATAAGTCAGTTTATTGCGCAAAAAGATAGGCTTCTGAAAGATATGGTTATATCAAAAGAGGAAGTGGCTGAAATAGCTAGCGCCACAGCCTTTGGTTTAATTGATTATCGCAGCAACACGTCAGTGAAACTTTCAGATAAAGGCAGAATCTTTTTTCAGTGGTACATTTTACATGAGCCGAAGGAATAGCCCGCGTAGAGCAAGCCAATGGGGTCAATGGGGTCAGCATCGCAATAGTTTTGTGTTAGAAGGAAATCATGAGCACCTCGGCACACAACAAGCGCATCGCCATCATCGCTGGGCCGAACGGCGCGGGGAATACGACCTTTAGAATTAAAGGGGTCAGCATCGCAATAGTTTTCAAGCAGAAATCCCTCCAACAAAGCCCTTCTGAGTACCTTCTTGACAATACTATCGCGCAGCGATAGTATCACATCCCATGATCACTGACTTCCACGACGAAGAGACACTCAAGGTCTGGCGCGGTGAGTTTTCTCGCCGTTTGCCTAACCAGATTCAGGACGTGGCGCGGCGCAAATTGCGTATGTTGCACAACGCGCAGCGCATTGAGGACTTGCGTATCCCGCCCAACAATCGGCTGGAGACATTGAAGGGTAACCGCGCCGGACAGTGGAGTATTCGCATCAATGATCAATGGCGCGTGTGCTTTGAATGGAATGAAGGGCAGGCCAGTCGCGTGGAAATCTGCGACTATCACTGAGGATTAACAGCTATGAGCAAAACAACTAAACTACGCAACATCCATCCCGGCGAAGTGCTGCGAGAAGAATTTCTGATCCCGCTAGGCGTTACCCAATATCGTTTGGCAAAAGAGATCGGTGTAACCGAAGCGCGCATTTCGGCAATCTGCTCCGGCAAGCGTTCGATCACGGCGGATACGGCGTTGCGTCTGGCCGCGTTCTTCGGCACTTCAAGTGGTTTCTGGCTGGGGTTGCAGGCAGATTACGATACCGAAGAAGCGGCAAAGGAATTGACCGGCGTTCTGGCGCAGATACATCGCTTTGAGCCGCTGGCCGCTTGAGATGTTGATATAAAGCAAAAGGGGTCAGCATCGCAATAGTTTTCTAGCTGCTGGTGGATAGCTGGCAACTGTACGATAATTTCGGAGCACCTCCCGTTTTACTGAATGAAAGTTGAACATCATGAAAGCACCTGTTTCCCACTCGAAAGACCCCGACCTGCAAAAAGTTCCGCAGGCGTTGATGCGCGCTTCCGAGAAGGCGCGCAAGCTGGCCGAGCAAACCGGCACCCCTTTCGTCGTGCGCAAGCCTGCGACTACGGCTGACAAGCACAAATAATCCGAGGAATTAAAGTGCCAGAGTCGCAATAGTTTGCGTAGGGAGCTAATGGGGAGTTAAAGAGGATCAGCATCGCAATAGCTTCGAGAAGTGAAATATGCAGCGTGTTGTCACTAAGGTAAGCGGATGCGCGGGCGGAGGAGACGCAGCACAATGCCTGATGCACTTTGGCAAATTGATATCCCCCTCAACCCGAGCATCGCGAAGGCGGAATGATGAGAACAGTCCTGATGGCATTCGCTTTGTTGTTAACAGGCTGTATCGGGTTGCCCGAAAACGTTAAACCTGTTGATCGTTTCAATTCGGGTAAATACCTCGGCAAATGGTATGAGATTGCCCGGCTGGATCATTCGTTTGAGCGCGGCCTCTCCAAGGTAAGCGCCAATTACAGCATGCGAGATGACGGTGGCATCCGGGTAATCAATCGCGGTTACGATGCACAAAAACAGCAGTGGAAGGAAGCCGAGGGTAAGGCCTATTTTGTTAAGGGCACCGACCAGGGTTACCTGAAGGTGTCTTTCTTCGGCCCATTTTATGGCGCTTACATCGTGGTTGAGCTGGATCATGAGAATTACCAATATTCACTGGTCAGCGGGCCGGATAAATCCTATTTGTGGATTTTGTCGCGCACACCCCGGATGAATCAAGAGACTCAAAAGCGTCTTGTCGAAAAAGCCGCTGCATTGGGGTTTGACACGGGCAAGCTGATCTTTGTCGAGCACGACAAATAGCGTAATTCGCAAAATCAATAGGATCAACTCGATCGATCCGGACTTAAAACCTGTTAAAAACTGATTCGCAGAACAATCAGGGACAGCCCGCGTAGGGCGCATTCATTATTGCGCCGAATGAAATTTCCGGTGCAATGCGCTTCGCTTATTGACACCCTACGCGAGCTGCTCCAGAGCTCAATTAAGGGGGCAGCATTGCAATAGCTTTTGATTCACCTTGCCATTATTTCCCCTGCCGCTAGAATGACCGTGTTCAATCTTTATTCGGTGACCTGCCATGCAAGAGCAAATTATCAGCCTGACCGATTTCAAGACTTCCGCCAGCCGTTTTTTGCAGGAGACGCGCGGGGGAACAAATATCATCTTGACGCAGAACGGTTCGGCGAGTGCGGTGGTGCAGGACTATGCGACCTATCGTGCCCAGCAGGAGGCATTTCTGATGTTGAAGCTGATGGTTCAGGGCGAGGCAGATGCGCAGAAAAATCTGCTTACTCCACAAGGCAAGGTATTCGACTCCCTGCGCGCGTCGTTGCTGAAACAGCAAAAGAAACATGGCTGAAGCCAAGTCCTACCAAGTGTTGTGGATACACACGGCACAGCAGGATTTGACCGAGATCGTCGAATATATCGCACAGGACAGTATCGGTGATGCGCTGGCGATCCTGCACAAACTGGAAACCAAAGCCGCACTGTTGATTTCTTTGCCCAATCGCGGACGTATCGTGCCAGAGTTGTTGCATGCCGGAATCTCGCACTACAGGGAGCTTGTCAGCGCACCTTGGCGCATTGTTTACCGGGTTGAAAGTCGGCAGGTTCTGATCAGGCTGTACTGGACAGTCGGCGTGATTTGCAGACGGTGCAGCTCAGTCGATTGGCGCGCTGATGCGCAGCTAATGGAGTTGGCTCCATTGATTTTGAAGCGTGCGTGAAACATGAATGATAAACCGCGCGGTGCCATCACCGCGAAAGACATGACCGCCCCTGCCGAAAAAACCAATTTGCATCCGCGCAATCCGCATCGGGGTCGTTACGACTTCAAGCGGCTTATCGAAGGCAGCCCGGAGCTGGCGACATTCGTGTCGCCGAATGCATATGGCGACGAGTCCATCAACTTCGCCGATCCGTCTGCCGTCAAAGCCTTGAACCGTGCATTGCTGAATCTGGTATACGGCATCAAGGGGTGGGATATCCCGGCGCAGTATTTATGCCCGCCGATTCCGGGCAGGGCGGATCATCTGCATTTTCTCGCCGACCTGCTGGGTGACAGCAACGGCGGCATCATCCCGCACGGTGAATCGATACGGGTACTCGACATCGGGGTGGGCGCCAACTGCGTCTATCCGCTCATCGGTCACCGCGAGTATGGTTGGCGGTTCGTCGGGACTGATATCGACCCGGTCGCCATCGCCAATGCACAACGCATTGTGGATGCCAACGGCTTGAACGAGGTGATAGCACTGCGTTTGCAGGTGTCACCGTCGGCGATCTTCAACGGTGTGGTGCAAGCGGATGAGGTGTTTGATCTCGGTATGTGCAACCCGCCTTTTCATGCGTCGCTGGCCGAAGCGAGGTCAGGCACGCAGCGCAAATGGGAGAATCTGGGCAGAGAGTCCAACAAGAAAAAAATACCCGTGTTGAATTTCGGCGGGCAGGCTGTGGAGCTGTGCTGCGAGGGTGGCGAGGAGGCTTTTGTGTGCCGCATGATCGAGGAGAGCGCCAGAAACCCGTCCAGTTGTTTTTGGTACACCACGCTGATCTCGAAGTCGTCCAGCCTGCCCGGCGTTTATCGCGCGCTGAAATATGCGGGTGCGCTGCATAACAAAACGATAGAAATGGCGCAGGGGCAGAAGAAGAGCAGGATCGTGGCCTGGACTTTTCTCGACGAGAAGCAGCAGCACGCGTGGCGTATAGCGCGCTGGAATAATTAGTGTT
>CAIZNF010000692.1 GCA_903934275.1 uncultured Nitrosomonadales bacterium | reverse complement strand
GCCGATGTTGCGAGTTACGGTGTGGAACTGCAACGGATACGCGGGCGCGGCTACCGCATGGCACGTCCCTGGCAACGCCTGGAACGGGGCGAAGTATTGCGCTGGCTGAATCAGGATGCCGGGCAATTCGATATCGAGGTAATGCCGCAGACCACTTCCAGCAATACTTTGCTGTTGCAGCGCGCCCGGCTAGAAGCCACAAATGGCGGGGTCTCCAGCGGCAGCGTGCTGGCGGTGGAATTGCAAACTGCCGGGCGCGGGCGGGTGGGGCGTGCCTGGCACTCTGCTCTGGGTGGTACGCTGACATTCTCACTGTTGTGGCGGTTCGATTGCGGGCTGAATGTGCTATCCGGCTTGAGTCTCGCAGTGGGTGTGGCCATTGTGCGCGCATTAGAGCTATTTGGCGCACAAGGTGTGCTGCTTAAATGGCCGAATGACATCTTGACCTTGCAGGGAAAGCTTGGCGGTGTGCTTATTGAAACGCAAGGCGATATGCTCGGCCCGTGTACGGTGGTGATCGGCATCGGTTTGAATTGCACCTTGCCTCCCAGTCTGACACGGCAGATTGACCAACCCGCCAGCGCGCTGGATGAAGTGTGCCGGAATATGCCCACACGTAATCAGCTGCTGGCATCCATATTGAGCGAATTGGCGCGCGTGTTGCGGGAATTTTCGCAAGGCGGTTTCGTCGCATGGCGCTCCGAGTGGGAGCAATATCACATCCATCGCAACAAACCGGTTAAATTGCAAATGGCCGATGGATCGACGGTGAGCGGAATTGCGCGCGGGGTCAGCGATATCGGCGAATTGTGCCTGGAAACCGCGCAGGGTGTGCGGTGCTTCCATTCCGGGGAATTGGGGAGAGCGGCGTGAATTTGTTGATCGACGCGGGCAATACACGCATCAAATGGGCTTTGACTGATGGAGAGCGTTGGCTGCACAGCGGTACTTTGGCTGTCGGACAGTCAAACGAATTAGAGCAAATTTTTCCCGGCAGCCTCGGCAAATTCAGGGTGGATTCACAAAATACCCAAATATGGGTGAGCAATGTTGCCGGCGAAGAAGTCGCACAGCATATCCGCAACATCGGCATCGGGCCGCAGCCCGAATTTATCCTGGCGCGGAAAGCGCAATGCGGTGTCCGCAACGGTTATTCAAGCGCCGCACAACTTGGCAGCGACCGGTGGGCCGCGCTGATCGCGGCATGGCATCTGGTGCGCGGCGAATGCCTTGTGGTGTGTTGTGGCACGGCAACCACAATAGATACGCTGTCCACACAGGGAGAATTTCTCGGCGGACTGATTCTGCCCGGTGTGGATCTGATGCAGAGCAGTTTGTGCAACGCAACGGCCCAGCTGAAACCTGCGCAAGGGAAATATACTCAGTTACCGTCGAATACTGCCGACGCGCTGTTGAGCGGCGCGATACAAGCCAGTTGCGGCGCGATAGAACGGCAGCACGCGCTGCTTGGCAATAGCGGGGCATCCGTGCTGTTGGGCGGCGGTGCGGCCGCACAATTACAAGAGTTTCTTAACCTGCCGTCGCAGATGGTGGATAATCTGGTTCTGCAAGGATTGTTGTTAATCGCACAGGAAGCGGGCGCATGATAAGGGCATTATTCTGGTTTTTATTGTCGGCGAATATAATTTTATTCGCGATAATGCAATGGGGAGGAAAACTGACCACCGACGAGCAAGCGGTGCAAGCGCAGCCTGCCCTGCATGAGGACAAAATCATTCTGGTGACCCCGCAAACCAATCTGGCCGCAACATCACCCGCGTCCGCCCCGGCCGCAACACCTGCGACCGACCCGATGCGATTTTCAGCCAAACAGGATGCGCAGTGCATGGAGTGGGGAGATTTTTCCGGTTCTGATTTGACGCGAGCCACGACTGCCTTATCCGCATTGCAGCTCGGCGATAAATTAGGCCAACGACAAATCGAATACAACATAGGTTATTGGGTATATATACCGCCGATCAAGGACAAAGTGGCAATGACCAGAAAAATTGCCCAACTCAAGGCGCTCGGAGTCACGGAATACTTTGTTGTGCAGGAAGCCGGGCCGTGGCTGAACGCCATCTCTCTCGGCGTGTTCAAAACGCATGAGACGGCACAACACTTCTTCGATGAATTGCGCGCCAGAGGAGTGCGTAGCGCACAGGTGGGTGAACGTGCCAGCAAACTCAAGGCAAGCCTATTCGTGCTGAACGGTTTGGATGCCATAACCGGAGCCGGATTAGCTAAAATACAAAAGGACTTTATCGGAAGCGAGTTGAAAAAGATACCCTGCGCGCATTGACAAGACAGGGCGGAATCTGGAGAATGCCGCGCTCTTCGCGGTGATATAGCTCAGGTGGTTAGAGCGCAGCACTCATAACGCTGAGGTCGGTGGTTCAAATCCACCTATCACCACCAATATACTGTTTTAACTGGTAGCAAATAGTCTCACAAACCTGCATCGCTTATGACTTTGCGGGTTTTTTTACGCCCAAACGGTATCAATCAATCTCATTGCATCTTGCATCATTTGACAGTATATTTACAGTATAAAGCTTGTAATAAAAATTCTGTACTGTCAAAAGGAGCAATCATGGCACTGACCGCGTTAGAGGTAAGTACATCAAAAGCAACTGACAAACCGCGCAAGTTGTTTGATGGTCATGGGATGTATCTATGTTGTTGCTGACCGAAAATTGACCCACATAGAGGTGATCTGCTGATCGAAAATTGACCCAGGTGTTCTACTTGTTCTGCCTAATTTTTGGGCAGGAGATAAATGGTGATCACTATG
>CAIZNF010000691.1 GCA_903934275.1 uncultured Nitrosomonadales bacterium | reverse complement strand
GGCAGGCGCTCCAGCAATACCCGGCAAAGCATCGTCTTTCCGCTACCGACTTCCCCACTGACCTTTACGATACCTTCGTCATGGGTGATTGAGTAGATCAACGCATCCAGTGTAGCGCCGCGATTTGCGCCGGCAAAAAAGAAATCTGTATGCGGCGTTATTCGAAATGGGGGTTCGCTAAGACCACAGTGTTCGAGGTACATGGGGTATTTGCTCTGGCTCCTTAGCCTCAAGTTTCTCTGCGTTTTTCCCGGGCAATGTTTTCCAGCCGATTGTAGAGCGTGGTGCGGTTTAGTCCCAACAACCTAGCTGCCTGGCTAATGTTTCCATGAGAAAGGTGTTGCGCCGCCTCAATATAAGCACTTTCCCAAGCTTGCAATGTTCTATCTAAATCAAAATTGCTACTTCGCAGAAGTTCGTCTCGAGCGATTGCTGTGATATTTTCAGCGGATACCGGAATTGTCAATGTGGACGAGATTTTGGCCGTCAATGCTTCAGTATCAACATCAAGTTCTGTCTCCAGATCGGCACGATTAACCATTGAGCCGGAGTGCTTGGTAATTAGCCGAATCACGATATTACGCAATTCGCGAACATTGCCGGTGAATTGGTAAGCATCAAAGCGTTCCTTGGCTTCGCTGCTCAGGGTCACAGGGGCTAAATTGGCTTGTGAAGCATATATCTGCTGAAAATGCTCGAATAACAAGTGCCGGTCGGTTCCCTGTTCGCGGAGCGGAGGCAGAGTAATCGCAAACACCGATAAACGATGATAGAGATCGCCTCGGAAGCGTCCCTCACGGACTTCTTTGCGCAAATCTCGATTGGTTGCAGCGACAATGCGTGCTGCCGATCTCCGTGTCTGCGTTTCCCCAATGCGCTGGAACTCACCGTTTTCTAACACGCGCAGCAGTTTCGGCTGCAATTCGAGGGGAAGTTCGCCAATCTCATCCAGAAACAGGGTGCCGTCGGAGGCGTCTTCAAAGTAGCCATTGCGAGCACCTGTGGCACCGGTGAACGCACCACGCCCATGCCCAAATAGCGTGGCCTCAACAAGATTTGGGGAAATGGCCGCACAATTTAATGCCAGAAATGGTTTGGCAGACCTGTCCGACAGCCGATGAACCGCGGCAGCAGCTAGTTCCTTGCCTGTTCCGGATTCACCTTCAATCAGTACGGGAAACGGCGATCTGGAAAATTGCCGAAGTTGGGCACGGAGTTTTTTTATTGGCTGACTTTGCCCTATAAATCCGTCGTCGATAGTCGGAGTCTTATCGCGGAATGCCAATACGCGGCTAAATAGTCGGCGCAGGAATTCAGGGTCTACCGGCTTTGGAACAAATTCGGTAGCGCCCAGGGTACGGGCGTGCCGGGCATGCGATTCTTCGCTTTGTCCTGATAGCACCACGATTCTAGTTTCAGGGCTGTGCGCAAGAATATCGCCAATAAGCGCAAAACCTTCCTCCGGGTCATGTGGTTTGGGTGGAAGTCCCAAATCGATCAGCGCAATTGCTGGAGCTACCCCCTCACGTAGTTTTGTGATTGCCGCCGGTCGTGTCGAGGCGACAGTGATCGAATAATCGCGTGCAAGAAAATAACTCAGGGAGTCCGAAATCAGCGGATCGTCGTCGACAATCAGGAGGGATAGTTTCGGCAGTTGGTCATTCATTGAAGCAATCATAACGGAATCTGGACTGTCCATTCTTCCGAGAAAGCCGCTTTTCGGGCAGATTCCTGCGAGACAGGCGCATTCGCCAGCGTTGTGCTGAAATCTTCATCGGATAGCATCTGCTAGAATGCGCTGCTTTGCAGATTGCATGAGT
>CAIZNF010000690.1 GCA_903934275.1 uncultured Nitrosomonadales bacterium | reverse complement strand
CCGATGGCTTTGGCAATTATCAGCGCCGCTTTCAGCCGCAGCCTTTGTTATTATCAGTCTTGCACAATGACACATGAGATTGAACGAAGTGGTGTATTTTCGCCGTGAGATGAGTCTGGAGTATTGGTAGGATGCGGTGGCGAAGGAGCTGCATCGCTCACGTGACAAATAATGCGGTTCGTGCCTCATTACGTCCTACAGTACTGTGCAACTATGGGTTCACATTCATTTACCGCAATTTTCTGTACCGCAATTGCCCCTGATCAATTATGAAAATCGGATACCATTGGCAACCATGAATAATTTTATTGCGGGTGACATTGGCGGAACCAAGACGCGGCTTGCCGTCATTGAGGTCAGCGGCACGCGGGTTCGTGTCGTGCATGAAGTCGCTTATCCGAGTCGCAGTTACGCTTCGTTTGAAGCATTGCTCGGCGATTTTATTTCCGGCATCGAAATCACAAGCCACGCGGCTTTTGGTATCGCCGGGCCAGTGCAGGGCAGGGTCGCGCAAACCACCAATCTGCCCTGGCGTATCGATGCCGATGCGTTGCAGCGACAGTTCGGTTTTGCGTATTGCACTTTGCTAAATGATCTGGAAGCGACGGCTTATGGCCTGCCTGCATTGGGCGCGAATGATCTGCTGGTTTTGCAAGCAGGTGCGCCGGATGCCTGCGGCAATGCGGCCGTGATTGCGGCGGGCACGGGTTTGGGCGAGGCCGGTTTGTATTGGGACGGCCAGCAACATCAGCCGTTCGCCACGGAAGGCGGGCATGCCAGCTTCAGCCCCGGCGATGAATTGGAAATCGCGTTCCTGCTGCACCTCCAGCAACAGTATCGGCATGTCAGTTGGGAGCGTGTTGTTTCCGGCATGGGGCTGGTGAGTCTGCACGAGTTCTTGCGCCTGCACCGCCATGCTGCAACACCGCAATGGCTGGCGGATGAAATGCAAAGCGGTGATGCGGCGGCATCCATTTCTGTCGCCGCATTATCCGGTCGCGATGAAATTTGCGCGGAGACGCTGGCCAGATTCGCGCGTTTGTATGGCGCGGAAGCGGGCAATCTCGCGCTCAAGGTGATGAGCCGTGGCGGGCTGTATCTGGGCGGCGGCATCGCGCCAAAAATCCTGCCGCTGTTGCAGGGCGGGGCGTTTCTCGAAGCGTTTTTGAATAAAGGCCGGATGCGGCCGCTGCTCGAAGCCATGCCGGTCAAGGTGATTTTGAATGACCGCGCCGCGCTGTTCGGCCCTGCTCTACGCGCCGCGCGACTCGCTGGAGAGCTAACATGAATCCGAATAGTTCATTAGAGAGGAAACGTTTTCGTAGGAGCGCAACTTGTTGCGCGATAGCTCCGAATCGCCCGATAAATCGGCCTCCTACTTGTACTGTGTCATAAAGCGATCAAGGGATGCAGTGCAAGGCAAAATAGGGCGAAAAAGCGGAGTTTACATGGAGTAAATGAGCGTTTTGTGTCTGATTTTAACGCCGCAATGCGCCCTTCAGCGCTTTGTGACACAGTACAATTACAATCCAAGGGACAATCTGGGATGAATACTTATAACTTACCAAACGCCAAAGCCGTTTTTATTTACGACGATCTGGACGAACTGAGCCTCACGGTCGCGCAGCGCATTGCAGTATCGTCAGCGCAGGCGATGGCCTCGCGCGGTGTGTTTCATCTCGTTCTGGCCGGTGGCGAAACGCCGCGCCGCTGTTACGAAAAACTGCGCGACCTCGCCATCGATTGGCCTCATGTTCAGCTTTATATTGGCGATGAGCGTTGCCTGCCCAAGGGCGATACACAGCGCAACGATACGATGATCTGTGCTGCCTTGCTGGAGCATATCTCCATTCCGCCAGCCAACGTCAATTTCATTCCGTCAGAGTTGGGTGCGCATACCGCTGCCGCCGCTTATACGGCGGTGCTGGAGCGAATCGCGGTGCCGGACATGGTGTTGCTGGGCATGGGTGAAGACGGGCATACCGCCAGCCTGTTCCCGGATAACCCCGCCACGGAAAGCGTTGCGCTAGCCGTGCCGGTATTCAATTCGCCCAAGCCGCCCCCGGAGCGGGTTTCGCTTGGCATGAATACCTTGAATGCGGCACGACAGAAAATTTTTTTGGTGGCGGGAGCGGGAAAACGCAGCGCATTGGAGCAGATGTCGCGCGGGGTATTGCTGCCCGCAGCGCGCGTTGCGGATGCAGAGTGGCATATCGAACGCGCGGCATTGCCATTCAGTTAACGTAAAACTCGCGTAGCGATTCGTTTGCTCCATTTTCTTATTGGGGGAGCATCGTTGGGCAAAGCGCAGTGTGCCCAACGTTGATAAAATGTCTTTGTTGGGCACGCTACGCCCTTCGACAGGCTCAGGACAGGCTTTGCCCAACCTACGCACCGCATACTTATTTTTATTACATCTGTACGAGGGGTAACACATGGCACTACAAGGACAAATTGCGTTGGTGACCGGAGCCAGTCGTGGCATCGGCCAGGCCATCGCGCTGGAACTCGGCAAGCAAGGTGCAACGGTGGTCGGCACCGCGACCAGCGAGGTGGGCGCGCAGGCCATCAGCGCGTATCTGGGCGCGGCTGGGATCAAGGGCGTGGGCATGGTGTTGAACGTCAACGATGTTGCGCAAACCGAACTCATGCTGGGCGAACTGCGCAAACAATTTGGCGAGGTCTCGATACTGGTGAACAACGCCGGTATCACCAAAGATAACCTGCTGGCGCGCATGAGCGAAGAAGAATGGGATGACGTGCTGGCGACCAATCTTAAGTCGGTGTTTCGCCTCAGCCGCGCCGTGCTGCGTGCGATGATGAAGGCCAGAGGCGGGCGCATTATCAGCATCGGCTCGGTGGTCGGTAGCATGGGCAATCCAGGACAGGCCAATTACGCCGCTTCCAAGGCCGGTATGATCGGCTTCACAAAATCTCTCGCGCAGGAAATCGGTAGCCGCAACATCACCGTGAACTGTGTCGCTCCCGGCTTCATCGACACCGATATGACTCAGGGG
>CAIZNF010000689.1 GCA_903934275.1 uncultured Nitrosomonadales bacterium | reverse complement strand
GTCATCTTCCCTTCACATTTGTAGCTTACACTGCACAGTCAATTATTTTGAGGAACCACAATTATGAGCGGTAGTGACCATATTTCTCGCCAGTTTGATGCCGAACTTGAGGCTATTCGCGCCAGCGTGCTGCAAATGGGCGGGTTGGTGGAAAGCCAGATCAAGAGCGCGGTGGAATCGTTGCTGGGCGGCGACGTGGCATTGATGACACGGGTGATCGATGACGATCATCGCGTCAATGCCATGGAAGTAAAAATCGACGAGGCGTGCAGCCAGGTAATCGCGCGCCGTCAGCCTACGGCGGGCGATTTGCGTCTGGTGATGGCCGTGGTTAAAACCATCACCGATCTGGAGCGCATCGGCGACGAAGCCGAAAAAATTGCGCGCATGGCTAAGCTGCTGTCACAAAAAAACATGCTCAATTTGCCGCGCTACCACGAGATCAAGCATGCCGCCGATCTGGCGCTGGATATGCTGCGCAAATCGCTGGATGCCTTTGCGCGGCTGGATATCGTGATGGCCGCGCAAGTCGTGCGCATGGACGAACAGGTGGACGATGAGTTTCGCGCCATCATGCGTTATCTCATCACGTTCATGATGGAAGATCCGCGCACCATTTCCACCGCGTTGGAGATACTGTTTGTGGCGAAGGCGATCGAACGCATCGGCGACCACGCGAAGAATATGTCCGAATATGTTATCTATATGGTTAAGGGGCGCGATGTGCGCCACGTGACCGCAGATGAAATCGACCGCGAAATTCAGCAGTAAAGACCTCTGTGCAACGTAGCGAGCGAAGCTGAGACAAGACAAAAAAATGGTGAAAAACCGGAGTTTGCAAATAGAAAAAAAGAATTTTGAGCTATTTTTTAACGCAGCACCAGCGAGCGCAGTAGTTGTGCGGAGGCATTAAGTGCAACATCAACCTATCCTCGCCGCAGTGGATCTCGGATCGAACAGTTTTCGACTGCAAATTGCCCGTGTGGAGGGCGACCAGCTTTACATGCTGGATGGGCTACGCGAACCGGTGCGTCTTGCCGCCGGACTCACTGCTGACAAACTTCTTGATGTCGAGGCGCAACAGCGCGCATTTGCCGCGCTGGGGAAATTTGCTGAACGCTTGCGCGGCTTGCCGCGTGAAGCGGTGCGTGCGGTGGGTACCAACTCGCTGCGTGTGGCGAAGAACGCCGCCGATTTCATTCCGCAGGCCGAACACATCCTGGGCTTTCCGATAGAAGTTATCGCCGGCCTCGAAGAAGCTCGCTTGATTTACCTCGGCGTGGCGCATGGTCTGCCACAGACGCAAGACAACTTGCTGGTGATGGATATTGGCGGCGGCTCCACCGAATTTATCATTGGCAACGGCCTCACTCCGCTCAAACTGGAAAGCCTGTATATGGGTAGTGTCAGTTTCAGCAACCGTTTTTTCACTGATGGGAAAATAACCAAACAAAATCTCAAGCAGGCGGAACTTGCCGCATGTGTTGAATTGCAGACTATTGCCACCGATTACAAGGGGCAATGGAAATACGCGCTTGGCTCATCGGGGACTGCGAAGGCGTTAAGCGAAATATTGTTGCTAAACGGTTTTAGCGAAGATGGCATCACCCGAGAAGGACTCGACAAGCTGCGCGCCCACCTGCTCAAGGTGGGTGATATACAAAAACTCGGACTGCAAGGCCTGCGCCCGGATCGCACCCCCGCGTTGGCGGGCGGGTTCGCCATCATGTATGCCGCTTTTTGCGAACTGGCAATCGAGCAAATGCAACCCGCGCTCGGCGCATTGCGCGAGGGGGTGCTGTACGATTTGTGGGGGCGGTTTCACGATAACGATATGCGTGATGTCACGGTGCGACAATTCGCGCAGCGCTACCGTATCGATAACAAACAATCCGAACGTGTGGGGCAATTGGCGCTGGTATTTGCGCGGCAATTTCTCGGCGATGAAGCCAGCGAAACCACGTTGCGCATGCTTGGTTGGACGGCCAGGCTGCACGAAATCGGCATCAGCGTCGCGCATAGCGGCTATCACAAACACACCGCTTATATCCTAGCCAATGCCGATATGCCGGGTTTTTCCAAAAAGGAGCAGGCACGCCTGAGCCTGCTGGCGCTGGCGCAGCGCGGCAATCTGAACAAGCTGCAAGAACAACTGAGAAATATGGAGGATTGCGCGTTGGCGATGAGCCTGCGCCTTGCTGTGCTGTTTTGTCGGAGCCGTTGCGACAGCGATCCTCCCGCCTTGCGCGGACGTTTCAACGACACCGGGTTCAATCTTTCGATAGACTCGGATTGGCTTGCGCAAAATCCACTGACAGAAACTGCGTTGCAAGAAGAGATGAAGCAGTGGAAAACGCTGGGGATTGGTATGCAGCTCGATCAAACATGATGTGACGGTGGGGCGCATTGCCTCCCGCTCGATCATGTCATTCCAATTCTCTATCAATCTAAGTCGGACGAGCCGGAGCCAAAATGTAGGTCGGGCTCTGCCCGACATGGTGGGCAGAGCCCACCCTACGGTTTCGTTGAAAAATTATTGTCATTTTTTGATGTCACTTGACTGGTAAGTGACTAAAAGCATCAATTCATCCTGATGAGCTAATTCCAATTCCAGATAGAAACGCTGTTAATTTTCCAACTCAAACCGTTCGGCCTGAGCTTGTCGGAGGCCAGTAGTGGTAAGAAAGCTGTGGTTCGACAGGCTCTGATGGAACAACTAAGTATTGACTAAGCACGATAACCCCATGCTAAGTCACTACTTAACCACGAACGGGTTAGATTGTTATTGTTTCTTTTTAGAAATGGAATAACTAGCCATCGGACTAAGCGCGGTGAAACGTGCGCTAAGTCATTGGTTAACGAAAAACACGAAAGGCTCGAAATAAAATAATAAGCTGCATTGACTTGGCAACTCGCCCCGAATCACTCTTGGCGCTGCCGCAGTGCCACACGTTTGAGGTAGGCATCGCGCGCGATCTGAACATCTTCCAAAAAATAGGGTAATTCTTTCAGCAGCATGGCTTGCGGGCCATCCACCAACGCCTTGGGCGGGGCGGGGTGAAAATCCACCAGCACCATATTGGCTCCGGCCAGCACACCTTGCGCGGTGACATGCATCGTGTCGAGTATGCCATCAGGCGAGGCTTGCCGTGACCCGACCGAGTGCGATGGGTCGACGCACACCGGCATACGCGTCAGCCGTTTCACCACCGGTACATGTGCAAAATCCACCAGGTTGCGATGCGGATCGCCCATGTTAGTTTTCATGCCGCGCAGGCCGAATACCACATTGCGGTTGCCTTCGGAAGCCAGATATTCCGCTGCATTCAGCGATTCGTCCAGGGTGATGCCGAAACCGCGCTTGAGTAAAATTGGCATTTCGGTTTGCCGACCGACGATTTTTAGCAATTCGAAATTCTGCGTGTTGCGCGTGCCGATTTGCAGCATCACGCCGGTTGGATTGCCGGCCTGATGCAACGCCTCACGGATTTCATCGAGATGCGATTCATGGGTGATTTCCATCGCAATAACCTTGATGCCGTACTTGCCCGCCAACTCGAATACATAGGGCAAACAATTTTTGCCGTGTCCCTGAAACGCATACGGGCTGGTGCGCGGCTTGTATGCACCCATGCGCGTGCATACCTGGCCGTTGTCGTGTACTGCCTTCATCATGATCTCGACATGTTCGTGGTTGTCTACCGCGCACAATCCGGCAAATACATGCAGCGTATCCTGACCGAAGCGCACGCCGTTGTAGTCGAAATGGGTGGGGCGCTGTTCATCCTTGTGTCGCCCCAAAATTCGATATTCTTCGGAAACGCGCACCACGCGTTCGACACAGGGCAAATTCTGCATATCACCGATATCCAGAGGTTTGGTGTCTCCGATCAGATAAATTTCCGTAAGCGTTGTTTCACTGCCGCGCTCGATATGCACGCGGGTCTGGATACCTTGCAGTGCTGCCAGATGTGTCAGCAATTGCTGATATTCCTGCGCCTGTTCGCTGACATTTGAACCGAGAATCAAAATCATTTTTTCTTCCTAATGGGTATGAAAACTAAACACATCGCTAATCTTTGCAATATACCCGATGAACTCAGGAAATGCAGTTGTCCCGATGAACTATTGACCCGGCCATTAAAAAGTTTACGCGACATACTTGACGTTTTGGTCTTGAAAAAGGGATGCGACGCGCTCCGGATTATTCTCCAGGATGATCATCATAGAAAAACAGTTAGCCTCTTATATTTATGCGTTAGCCCATATGATGTTGGGTGTTTTGTTTTTGTGTATTCGATGCCTCTCACCTTTTGGGTAAAGCTGTTGCTGTAGGAGCTCGATTCATCGAGCGATTTATTTGCTGGGCAATCGCGCGATAAATCGCGCTCCCACAAGTTTAAACTGCCGGTTTTAGGATCATGTGTCTCTGCCCCGTCCAACATTGCTCCGTCGGATGCCGATGATACCTCCCTGCTCCTGTGCGAACAACTTCCCGATATGCTCAGGGTCTCCGACCGCGCAGGATCACGGCAGGACTCGCGTGTAGCGCTTCACTCAAAGCACAGGCACAAAAAATAACTGAAATGCCGTTCATATGTCGCTATGATTCACATTGTTGTTAACCGTTATGGAGGATTCATAAAATGAATGCCGATCTGTTTATGCCTTACCAATTAGGCTCGTACCAACTAAAAAACCGCTTCGTGATGGCACCACTTACCCGCAACCGTGCGGGGGAGGGCAATGCGCCGCAGGCGATGAATGTGACGTATTACCGGCAACGCAGCTCGGCAGGGTTGATTATCACCGAGGGGTCGCAGATTTCTCCGGGGGCAGTAGGTTATCCGGCAACACCCGGCATACACAGTGCGGCGCAGATCGCGGGGTGGCAGCAGGTCACCGGTGCGGTACATAGTCAAGGTGCGCGGATATTTCTGCAGCTGTGGCATTGCGGGCGCGTGTCGCATCCCTCCTTGCTGCCCGATGGTGCTTTGCCAGTCGCGCCCTCGGCCATTCAGCCGGAAGGCAATGCGTTTACCTTTCAAGGGCTGGTGCCATTCGTCATGCCTCGCGCATTGGAGACTGCGGAATTGCCGGGGATCGCCGAGGAATATCGTCAAGCGGCTCAGAATGCCCTAGCTGCCGGATTCGACGGCGTGGAGATTCATGCCGCCAACGGTTATCTGCTCGACCAGTTCATTCGCGATGGGTCGAACCGGCGCACCGATCAGTATGGCGGCGCAGCAGAAAACCGTTGCCGCCTGTTGCTGGAAGTGGCCGGAGCGGTGTCCAAAGTGTTTGGTGCCGATAAGGTCGGCGTGCGCATCTCGCCGCTGAACCCGTTCAACGACATGCACGATTCCAATCCGCAACACACATTTGAAACGGTGGCGCGAGCATTAAGCCCTTTGGGATTGGCCTATTTGCACGTGATGGAAGGAGCCATCGGCTCCAGCAAACACCCGCAACAGGATTTTGATTTCAAGAAACTGCGCGCGGCATTCGACGGAACTTATATAGCCAACAGCGGGTATGACAAAGCGCGCGCCAACGCGGTGCTGGCGGATGGGCAGGCCGACCTGGTGGCATTCGGCGTGCCATTTTTAGCCAATCCAGATTTACCGGAACGGTTCGCGAAAAATGCGTCGTTGAATGCACCGGATGTGTCTACTTTCTACGGTGGCAATGAAAAGGGATATACGGATTATCCGTTTATGTAATGACGGTTAACGTAAAACTCGCGCGGCGGTTCGTTTGCTCCCTGGTAAAACTACTGGCTATTTGACTTGGGCTATCAAAAAACGATGCCCAAGTCGCTGGTTACCCCTTCATGGGCGAGTTGGGAGCATTCGCCATACCTGTTAGTGGAACGCAATATTTCTTGGGTTTTTCTTGAGTAGTGTTTCGGTAACAGGCTATTACAAAAGAGTATATTTATTTACTCACAAAATCTGTGGATAACTTTGTGGGTAAACATGGTGATTAATGCTTTAACTAGGCATGGAATAAGGATTTTTCTTAAGTTGCTTATTTTTTGAGTTTTAAATACTTTAATAAAAACAGTATGTTGGCGTAAGTGTGGTTGCAATTCGTTGGAGGTGTTGCAAAAAACGGCGTATTTATTGGTTTTGTAGATTATTTTGAGTTGTCAATATATCTTTCGGCTTATTTCTTGAAAAAAAACCACATCTGTCACACCCAGAAACTTGTTGTTTTAATCAAACTGTTGTGGAAGATTAGTGTGATTCCATTTCATTATCACGTAGTTCAATAACGTAGTGCGGGTTCCACCCGTCGGACATAGCCGCCGGGTACACCGACCTCCTGGTCGCGATTCGGTGAGCACTTCAACGCGCATCGCGGCCAAGAGACCGCTCCCACAAGAGCAATGGGAGAGCGGGTAATTTCTCAGAACGTGTTTTAAAAGTTACTGCGCGTCCGAATTGCGGCGTTGCGCGGTGCTCGGAATACTCATGTACTCAAGTACATTCCGGTTCTTGCGCTCCGTGCGCCTTGCACTTCGGCCTGCTTGCTACACTTTTAAAACACGTTCTCACGCCACCCGGAGATGCTTCCGCATCAGTTTGAACAGCGCCCATTTATAGCGCGCCCTGTCATAACGGTACGTTATTACATTTCCAGATAGAAACAATAATAAAACCCGTTCGTGGTTAAGTAGTGACTTAGCACAGGGTTGTCGTGCTTAGACAATACTTAGTTGTTTCATCAGAGCCTGTCGAACCACAGTTTCTTTACAACTACTAGCCTTCGACAAGCTCAGACCGAACGGTTTTAGATATAAATTAACGGCGTTTCTATCTGGAAATGGAATTACGCTGCCTATAATACCAGCCGGTTATTCAGGCATGTCTTGACTTGCGCGAGCCTTGTCAGTGTTGGCAGTAAATTCAACCCGGTTCGTTCTTTTATGGTCATTGCACTCTCTTTCAGTTCATCGAACGAGAATTCGATGGGATGGCCTGACACGGCCAGCGCCACCGCGTTGCCGCTTTCGCATGAAGGGAACACCAGCGCGCGATCTTCGAATGCCTCCGCGATGCGCGCGGTACACGTTTTGAAACCACGGCTGCGTGTCAGCAAGTTTACCGCCAGCACCCCGCTACCGCTCAAGCGGGACCGGCAAGCCTGATAGAAAGGCAATGTCTCCAGCGCTCCTGCCCGCGCTCTTTCATCGAAGCCGTCCACCAGGATCAGGTCGAATTTTTTGCTACTGTTGAGCATATATTCCGCGCCGTCGCCGATCACCAGATGCAGGCGCTTAGGGTCTTCCGGCAGCTTGAAAAATTGCCGCGCTGCGGCGACCACGGCGGGCTCGATTTCCACCACGGTGAGATGCGCGAGCGGATAGTGGCGATACAGGAACTTGGTCAACGAAGCCGCCCCGAGGCCGATCAGCAGCACCCTGCGGGGCGCGTCACACAGGAGCAGCGAGACCATCATCTCGCGCGTATATTCCAGCTCCAAGTTCCACGGTCGCGCGATGCGCATCGCGCCCTGTACCCACTCTGAACCAAAGTGCAAGGAGCGCACGCCCGCTTCTTCGCTGATATCGATGGGGGTGGTCATTTTTTCTTACCCGTCATTCCGGCGCAGACCGGAATC